>NZ_QYUK01000017.1 GCF_003590945.1 Oleomonas cavernae
GCGGAAGGTCGGCCGGGTGGGCGCCAAGGCCTTCATCTATTTCCTGATCTTCTCCACCCTGGCGCTGATCGTCGGCCTGGTCGTCGGCAATGTGGTGCAGCCCGGCTATGGCCTGCACATCGACCCCGCCACCCTGGACGGCAAGGCGGTCGCCGACTATGCCCAGAAGGCGCACGACCAGTCGATCGTCGGCTTCCTCCTGAACATCATCCCGACCACGCCGTTCAGCGCGCTGGCCTCGGGCGAGATCCTCCAGGTGCTGTTCTTCTCGGTCCTGTTCGGCGTCGGCCTGGCCTTGACCGGCGACAAGGGCAAGCCCGTGACCGACCTCTTGAAGTCGGTGTCGCACGCGGTCTTCGCGGTGGTGAACATCCTGATGAAGGCCGCCCCGATCGGTGCCTTCGGCGCCATGGCCTTCACCATCGGCAAGTACGGCATCGGCTCGGTCGTCAACCTCGCCATGCTGGTCGGCACCTTCTATGTCACGGCGATCATCTTCGTGCTGGGCATCCTGGGCGCCGTGGCGCGGGCCAACGGCTTCTCGATCCTGCGCCTGATCCGCTACATCAAGGGCGAGCTGCTGCTGGTGCTGGGCACCTCGTCGTCCGAATCCGCGCTGCCCGCGGTGATGGACAAGCTGGAGCGGGCGGGCTGCTCGCGCTCGGTGGTCGGCCTGGTGGTGCCCACCGGCTATTCCTTCAACCTGGACGGCACCAACATCTACATGACCATGGCGGCCCTGTTCATCGCCCAGGCGACGGACATCCACCTGTCGCTGGGCGACCAGCTCCTGCTGCTGCTGGTGGCCATGCTCTCGTCCAAGGGGGCCGCCGGCGTCACCGGCTCGGGCTTCATCACCCTGGCTGCCACCCTGTCGGTCATCCCTTCGGTGCCGGTGGCCGGCATGGCCCTGATCCTCGGCGTCGACCGCTTCATGTCGGAGTGCCGGGCCCTGACCAACTTCATCGGCAATGCGGTGGCCGCGATCGTGGTCGCCCGCATGGAAGGCGAGTTGGACAAGGACCAGCTCGACCGCGCCCTGTCGGGCCAGCCGATCCCCGAACTCGACGACGAGCTGGTGCCGGCCTACAGCAAGGCGGCCGCCGAGTAGCAACCCCTTCGCGTCGCCTGCCGGCCTCAAGCCGATAATCCGGCCCCCCTTCGGCCGGCCGGCAGGTGGCGCGATACCCGACGAGTCAGGCCGGGTCGAGCAATCTCGGTCCCGGCCCTTCGCCTGCCAGCTCGTCCACGGGTTGCGCAGGCGGCAGACCTCGATCGAGAGGCAGCCGCAGCCGATGCAATCGTCGAGCTGGTCGCGCAACCGGGTCAGGGTGGCGATCCGGTCGTCCAGTTCCGCCCGCCAACGCCCAGACAATCGATGCCAGTCCGCCGCGGTGGGGGCGTGCCCCGCGGGCAGGGCGCCAGCGCCTCGCCGATCGCGGCCAGTGAAATCCCCAGGCGCTGCGCCACCTTGATGACCGCGACCCGGCGCAGCACCTCGCGGCGATAGCGGCGCTGGTTGCCCTGGCTGCGGTTGCTGTGGATCAGGCCCTTGGCCTCGTAGAAATGCAGGGTGGAGACGGCGACGCCGCTGCGGGCCGCGACCTCGCCCACCGTCAATTCCTTGCCGAAGGGATGGGTCATGCGCTTGGCCCCATTTTCCGTTTGACCTCAAGTTAACTTGAGGTTTTAGGGTCTCAAGGCTCGGATTGCAACGGTCGGGAGGCCATCGTGTCGGATGTCGTGTGGCTCAAGCAGCTTAAAGAGGCGGATCAATCGCGGCGAGTTTACCGCGTCGATAAATTCGTGGTGCCCCAGGCCGCGCGGCCGGAGTTCCTGGCCAAGATCCGCGAGACCCACGCGATGCTGGCGACCCTGCCCGGCTTCGTCCGCGATGTCGTGCTGGAGCAGTGCGGCGGCCCGGGCGAGTTCAACCTGGTGACGCTGGTCGAATGGGAAAGCGCCGCCGCACTGCTCCAGCACGACATCGCGGACGAAGCCGGGCAGGGTCGCCAGCATCGCGTGGGTCTCGCGGATCTTGGCCAGGAACTCCGGCCGCGCGGCCTGGGGCACCACGAATTTATCGACGCGGTAAACTCGCCGCGATTGATCCGCCTCTTTAAGCTGCTTGAGCCACACGACATCCGACACGATGGCCTCCCGACCGTTGCAATCCGAGCCTTGAGACCCTAAAACCTCAAGTTAACTTGAGGTCAAACGGAAAATGGGGCAAGCGCATGACCCATCCCTTCGGCAAGGAATTGACGGTGGGCGAGGTCGCGGCCCGCAGCGGCGTCGCCGTCTCCACCCTGCATTTCTACGAGGCCAAGGGCCTGATCCACAGCAACCGCAGCCAGGGCAACCAGCGCCGCTATCGCCGCGAGGTGCTGCGCCGGGTCGCGGTCATCAAGGTGGCGCAGCGCCTGGGGATTTCACTGGCCGCGATCGGCGAGGCGCTGGCGGCCCTGCCCGCGGGGCACGCCCCACCGCGGCGGACTGGCATCGATTGTCTGGGCGTTGGCGGGCGGAACTGGACGACCGGATCGCCACCCTGACCCGGTTGCGCGACCAGCTCGACGATTGCATCGGCTGCGGCTGCCTCTCGATCGAGGTCTGCCGCCTGCGCAACCCGTGGGACGAGCTGGCAGGCGAAGGGCCGGGACCGAGATTGCTCGACCCGGCCTGACTCGTCGGGTATCGCGCCACCTGCCGGCCGGCCGAAGGGGGGCCGGATTATCGGCTTGAGGCCGGCAGGCGACGCGAAGGGGTTGCTACTCGGCGGCCGCCTTGCTGTAGGCCGGCACCAGCTCGTCGTCGAGTTCGGGGATCGGCTGGCCCGACAGGGCGCGGTCGAGCTGGTCCTTGTCCAACTCGCCTTCCATGCGGGCGACCACGATCGCGGCCACCGCATTGCCGATGAAGTTGGTCAGGGCCCGGCACTCCGACATGAAGCGGTCGACGCCGAGGATCAGGGCCATGCCGGCCACCGGCACCGAAGGGATGACCGACAGGGTGGCAGCCAGGGTGATGAAGCCCGAGCCGGTGACGCCGGCGGCCCCTTGGACGAGAGCATGGCCACCAGCAGCAGCAGGAGCTGGTCGCCCAGCGACAGGTGGATGTCCGTCGCCTGGGCGATGAACAGGGCCGCCATGGTCATGTAGATGTTGGTGCCGTCCAGGTTGAAGGAATAGCCGGTGGGCACCACCAGGCCGACCACCGAGCGCGAGCAGCCCGCCCGCTCCAGCTTGTCCATCACCGCGGGCAGCGCGGATTCGGACGACGAGGTGCCCAGCACCAGCAGCAGCTCGCCCTTGATGTAGCGGATCAGGCGCAGGATCGAGAAGCCGTTGGCCCGCGCCACGGCGCCCAGGATGCCCAGCACGAAGATGATCGCCGTGACATAGAAGGTGCCGACCAGCATGGCGAGGTTGACGACCGAGCCGATGCCGTACTTGCCGATGGTGAAGGCCATGGCGCCGAAGGCACCGATCGGGGCGGCCTTCATCAGGATGTTCACCACCGCGAAGACCGCGTGCGACACCGACTTCAAGAGGTCGGTCACGGGCTTGCCCTTGTCGCCGGTCAAGGCCAGGCCGACGCCGAACAGGACCGAGAAGAACAGCACCTGGAGGATCTCGCCCGAGGCCAGCGCGCTGAACGGCGTGGTCGGGATGATGTTCAGGAGGAAGCCGACGATCGACTGGTCGTGCGCCTTCTGGGCATAGTCGGCGACCGCCTTGCCGTCCAGGGTGGCGGGGTCGATGTGCAGGCCATAGCCGGGCTGCACCACATTGCCGACGACCAGGCCGACGATCAGCGCCAGGGTGGAGAAGATCAGGAAATAGATGAAGGCCTTGGCGCCCACCCG
>NZ_QYUK01000018.1 GCF_003590945.1 Oleomonas cavernae
GCTCGTGTCGTGAGATGTTGGGTTAAGTCCGCAACGAGCGCAACCCTCGCCTTTAGTTGCCATCAGGTTAAGCTGGGCACTCTAAAGGAACCGCCGGTGACAAGCCGGAGGAAGGTGGGGATGACGTCAAGTCCTCATGGCCTTACGGGTTGGGCTACACACGTGCTACAATGGCAGTGACAGTGGGTTGCGAAGCAGCGATGCGGAGCCAATCCCAAAAGCTGCCTCAGTTCGGATTGTTCTCTGCAACTCGAGAGCATGAAGGCGGAATCGCTAGTAATCGCGGATCAGCATGCGCGGTGAATACGTTCCCGGCCTTGTACACACCGCCCGTCACACCATGGGAGTTGGTTTTACCCGAAGCCGGTGCGCTAACCGCAAGGAGGCAGCCGACCACGGTAAGGTCAGCGACTGGGGTGAAGTCGTAACAAGGTAGCCGTAGGGGAACCTGCGGCTGGATCACCTCCTTTCTAAGGACTTGAAAGAGCAGGGGCCGGCTTCGTGCTGGACCGCCTCTCCTTTGAGGCTTGGAATACGCCGATATGCGTCTAACCCACGCTGAGGCACGCCGAAAGGCATAGGGTCCGCAAGGACCCATGGTCGGAGACGACCGCAGGGCGTAACCGCCGTCTTCGCTTCTCTTCCCTAAGATCGGTCCAGCCAGGTCACCTTGCGGTGATGCTGGCTTGGGCCATGACCGGGCTCGGGCCTGTAGCTCAGTTGGTTAGAGCGCGCGCTTGATAAGCGTGAGGTCGGAAGTTCGAGTCTTCCCAGGCCCACCATTGGTCCCTGACGGGGCCTCAGGCGCCGGGCGGCGACATCCGTCGCCTTGGCTCGCTTCGCTGAAGCTTCGCGGGCGCTCAATGCGCCTTGAAGGTCACCCATTGGGGCCATAGCTCAGTTGGGAGAGCGCGTGCTTTGCAAGCATGAGGTCGTCGGTTCGATCCCGTCTGGCTCCACCAAGGATGCCGATGGTTGAACGAGTGGCGATGTAACGCACCGGATCTTATAAAAGTTTAGCCAGCGTCGTGCTTTGCACGTGCTTGCTTTGCTCTTTTACATTGTGAGGTTTTTAAGTTCTCGAAGACAACACTGACACGGGTGATGTCGGCAGTAATGCTGGATGTCACTTATGTGGGCTGTGTCTTCGCGTGAGAGTGTCGTGTCGAGGGGTAAGCGCTTCAGGCGTTTTGCTCCCGTACATGGCGGTTTTGCGATCGAGCGCGAAAAGGGCATCTGGTGGATGCCTTGGCACTGAGAGGCGATGAAGGACGTAGCACGTTGCGATAAGCTTCGGGGAGCCGCGAGCAGGCTTTGATCCGAGGATTTCCGAATGGGGCAACCCACCGCGCGAGCGGTATCGTACAGTGAATACATAGCTGTGCGAGGCGAACCCGGCGAACTGAAACATCTAAGTAGCCGGAGGAAAGGACATCAACCGAGACTCCGTTAGTAGTGGCGAGCGAACACGGACCAGGCCAGTGGTGTTGTGATTAGAACCGGAACGGTCTGGAAAGGCCGGCCATAGTGGGTGATAGCCCCGTATGGGTAGAAGGTCACAGCATCCTCGAGTAGGGCGGGACACGTGAAATCCTGTCTGAAATTGGGGGACCACCCTCCAAGCCTAAGTACTCCTCAGTGACCGATAGTGAACCAGTACCGTGAGGGAAAGGTGAAAAGCACCCCGACAAGGGGAGTGAAACAGTTCCTGAAACCGGATGCCTACAAGCAGTTGGAGCTCAAGGTTCGTCCTGGGTGACAGCGTACCTTTTGTATAATGGGTCAGCGAGTTGGTCTTACGAGCAAGCTTAAGCCGTTAGGTGTAGGCGCAGCGAAAGCGAGTCTGAACAGGGCGTTCAGTTCGTAGGATCAGACCCGAAACCGAGTGATCTATCCATGGCCAGGTTGAAGATGCAGTAACATGCATTGGAGGACCGAACCCACGCCTGTTGAAAAAGTCGGGGATGAGCTGTGGATAGGGGTGAAAGGCAATCAAACTCGGAGATAGCTGGTTCTCCGCGAAATCTATTTAGGTAGAGCGTCGAATGTTTACCGCCGGGGGTAGAGCACTGGATGGGCTAGGGGGTCCCAAAGACTTACCAAACCTAACCAAACTCCGAATACCGGTGAGTATAGTTCGGCAGGCAGACGGCGGGTGCTAACGTCCGTCGTCGAGAGGGAAACAACCCTGACCGCCAGCTAAGGTCCCCAAGTCATGGCTAAGTGTGGAAGGATGTGGGAAGGCAAAAACCAGGAGGTTGGCTTAGAAGCAGCCATCCTTTAAAGAAAGCGTAATAGCTCACTGGTCTAAACAAGCCGGCCTGCGCCGAAAATGTATCGGGGCTAAAGCCATGCACCGAAGCTGCGGGTTTGCAGTGATGCAAGCGGTAGCGGAGCGTTCCGTAAGCCTGTGAAGGGTCACCCGTGAGGGGGCCTGGAGGTATCGGAAGTGAGAATGCTGACATGAGTAGCGAAATGAGTGTGAGAAACACTCACGCCGAATGTCCAAGGGTTCCTGCGTAAAGTTAATCTGCGCAGGGTGAGCCGCCCGCCCAATCCAATAAGGGCAAACGATACACACCATCCGTCACCACCCGCAGGCCAGGAATATTAACCTGGTTCCATCGACTACGGCTTTCGCCCTCGCCTTAGGGGCGGCTCACCCTGCGCAGATTAACTTTACGCAGGAACCCTTGGACATTCGGCGTGAGTGTTTCTCACACTCATTTCGCTACTCATGTCAGCATTCTCACTTCCGATACCTCCAGGCCCCTCACGGGTGACCTTCACAGGCTTACGGAACGCTCCGCTACCGCTTGCATCACTGCAAACCCGCAGCTTCGGTGCATGGCTTTAGCCCGATACATTTTCGGCGCAGGCCGGCTTGTTTAGACCAGTGAGCTATTACGCTTTCTTTAAAGGATGGCTGCTTCTAAGCCAACCTCCTGGTTGTTTTGGCCTTCCCACATCCTTCCACACTTAGCCATGACTTGGGGACCTTAGCTGGCGGTCAGGGTTGTTTCCCTCTCGACGACGGACGTTAGCACCGCCGTCTGCCTGCCGAACTATACTCACCGGTATTCGGAGTTTGGTTAGGTTTGGTAAGTCTTTGGGACCCCTAGCCCATCCAGTGCTCTACCCCCGGCGGTAAACATTCGACGCTCTACTAAATAGATTTCGCGGAGAACCAGCTATCTCCGAGTTTGATTGGCCTTTCACCCTATCCACAGCTCATCCCGACTTTTTCAACAGGCGTGGGTTCGGTCCTCCAATGCATGTTACTGCATCTTCAACCTGGCCATGGATAGATCACTCGGTTTCGGGTCTGATCCTACGAACTGAACGCCCTGTTCAGACTCGCTTTCGCTGCGCCTACACCTAACGGCTTAAGCTTGCTCGTAAGACCAACTCGCTGACCCATTATACAAAAGGTACGCTGTCACCCAGGACGAACCTTGAGCTCCAACTGCTTGTAGGCATCCGGTTTCAGGAACTGTTTCACTCCCCTTGTCGGGGTGCTTTTCACCTTTCCTCACGGTACTGGTTCACTATCGGTCACTGAGGAGTACTTAGGCTTGGAGGGTGGTCCCCCAATTTCAGACAGGATTTCACGTGTCCCGCCCTACTCGAGGATGCTGTGACCTTCTACCCATACGGGGCTATCACCCACTATGGCCGGCCTTTCCAGACCGTTCCGGTTCTAATCACAACACCACTGGCCTGGTCCGTGTTCGCTCGCCACTACTAACGGAGTCTCGGTTGATGTCCTTTCCTCCGGCTACTTAGATGTTTCAGTTCGCCGGGTTCGCCTCGCACAGCTATGTATTCACTGTACGATACCGCTCGCGCGGTGGGTTGCCCCATTCGGAAATCCTCGGATCAAAGCCTGCTCGCGGCTCCCCGAAGCTTATCGCAACGTGCTACGTCCTTCATCGCCTCTCAGTGCCAAGGCATCCACCAGATGCCTTTTCGCGCTCGATCGCAAAACCGCCATGTACGGGAGCAAAACGCCTGAAGCGCTTACCCCTCGACACGACACTCTCACGCGAAGACACAGCCCACATAAGTGACATCCAGCATTACTGCCGACATCACCCGTGTCAGTGTTGTCTTCGAGAACTTAAAAACCTCACAATGTAAAAGAGCAAAGCAAGCACGTGCAAAGCACGACGCTGGCTAAACTTTTTATAAGATCCGGTGCGTTACATCGCCACTCGTTCAACCATCGGCATCCTTGGTGGAGCCAGACGGGATCGAACCGACGACCTCATGCTTGCAAAGCACGCGCTCTCCAACTGAGCTATGGCCCAATGGGTGACCTTCAAGGCGCATTGAGCGCCCGCGAAGCTTCAGCGAAGCGAGCCAAGGCGACGGATGTCGCCGCCCGGCGCCTGAGGGCCCGTCAGGGACCAATGGTGGGCCTGGGAAGACTCGAACTTCCGACCTCACGCTTATCAAGCGCGCGCTCTAACCAACTGAGCTACAGGCCCGAGCCCGGTCATGGCCCAAGCCAGCATCACCGCAAGGTGACCTGGCTGGACCGGATCTTAGGGAAGAGAAGCGAAGACGGCGGTTACGCCCTGCGGTCGTCTCCGACCATGGGTCCTTGCGGACCCTATGCCTTTCGGCGTGCCTCAGCGTGGGTTAGACGCATATCGGCGTATTCCAAGCTCAAAGGAGAGGCGGTCCAGCACGAAGCCGGCCCCTGCTCTTTCAAGTCCTTAGAAAGGAGGTGATCCAGCCGCAGGTCCCCTACGGCTACCTTGTTACGACTTCACCCAGTCGCTGACCTTACCGTGGTCGGCTGCCTCCTTGCGGTTAGCGCACCGGCTTCGGGTAAAACCAACTCCCATGGTGTGACGGGCGGTGTGTACAAGGCCGGGAACGTATTCACCGCGGCATGCTGATCCGCGATTACTAGCGATTCCGCCTTCATGCTCTCGAGTTGCAGAGAACAATCCGAACTGAGGCAGCTTTTGGGATTGGCTCCGCATCGCTGCTTCGCAACCCACTGTCACTGCCATTGTAGCACGTGTGTAGCCCAACCCGTAAGGGCCATGAGGACTTGACGTCATCCCCACCTTCCTCCGGCTTGTCACCGGCGGTTCCTTTAGAGTGCCCAGCTTAACCTGATGGCAACTAAAGGCGAGGGTTGCGCTCGTTGCGGGACTTAACCAACATCTCACGACACGAGCTGACGACAGCCATGCAGCACCTGTGTGGAAGCCAGCCGAACTGAAGGACCCAGTCTCCCGA
>NZ_QYUK01000019.1 GCF_003590945.1 Oleomonas cavernae
AAATCAACAGGCGGGAGCGATCAAGTGCCGGTGGCGCTCGGCGCCGTCAGGCCGTTCCACACCGCCATGGCGTGGCGGGCGACGTCCAGGAGTTCTTCCCGGCTGCCGCCGTCGCGCGCCCTGATCGACATGCCCTGCTGGACCGCCATGAAATACGAGGTCAGCGACCGGGCGTTCGTCCCCGGCGGCAGTTCACCCTCGGCGATGGCGCGTTCCAGGCGCAGGCGGACGTGATCGCAGACCGAGAGCCGGCGCTGGGCCATGTCGCGGCGGACCTCGTCGTTCTCGGGTGCGCAGTTGGCGGCCGCGAAAATGGTAAAGCAGCCCGGCGGCTTGCCCGGCGCGGTGACATTCTCCGCCGTCGTGCGCAGCAGCGCCGCGATCGCCTCGCGCGCCGTGGCATGGCCGTCGAAGGTCGCCCAGGTGCCCGAACCCTCGGTCTGGGCATACAATTCCGTCGCCTCGCGGAAAAGCTGCTGCTTGCTGCCGAAGGCGGCATAGAGGCTGGGCGAGGCGATGCCCATCGCCGCCGTCAGTTCCGCCATGCTCGTGCCCTCGTAGCCGCGCGCCCAGAACACTTCCATCGCCTGTTGCAAGGCCTGGGTACGGTCGAAACAGCGAGGGCGGCCGCGCTGGGCCATGGCTCCACCTCTTTCCCATGTTTTTTTGTGTAGTGATCGTTAAATAATCTTGTTGCGGTGCAGCGGCAAGTGGTCTAGCTATTTATATATCAATCAACACATAAATACGAGCCACGCGCATGTCGCAGGATATTCTCCGCACGGCCGGTCCGGCCGTTCCCCTCGATGACGCCCGCATCGCGCCGGAAAAATGGCTGGTGCTGGGCGCGGTTTTCCTCGCCGCGGTGATGATGCCGCTGGGCTTCGTCGCCCCCGTCGTCGCCCTGCCGGCCATCGGCGCCGAGCTGGGCGGCAGCGCGGTGGCGCTGAACTGGGTGGTCAACGGCGCCTTCCTGGCTTTCGGCAGTGCCGTGATGGCGGCCGGCGCCCTGGCCGACATGTTCGGGCGCAAGCGCCTGTTCGGCATCGGCCTCGTCGCCTACACGATCCTGTCCCTGATCGTGGCCTTTTCGCCCACGCTGCTGGTGCTGGACATTGCCCGCACCCTCCAGGGGGCGGCGGGCGCCCTGGCCATGATCGCCGGCTTTGCCGCCCTGGCCCAGGAATTCGAGGGCCGGGCCCGCACCCGGGCCTTCAGCATCCTCGGCACCGGCTTTGGCATCGGCATCGCCTTCGGCCCGATCATCGGCGGCGCCCTGATCGGCAGCCTGGGCTGGCGCGCCATCTTCGTGGCGGTTGCCATCCTCAGCCTGGGTGTGCTGGCGGTGGGCGTGCCGCGCCTGCGCGAATCGCGCGACCCCGATGCCAAGCGCTTCGACATCTGGGGCGTCGTCGCCTTCACCGTGACCTTGACCCTGCTGACGCTGGCGATCATGCAAGGCCCGCAAAGCGGCTGGTCCAGCCCGCTGGTGCTGGCGCTGATCGGCGGCTTCGTCGTCATGCTGGGTGCCTTCCTGGCGATCGAGCGGGCGCAGGAGCGGCCGATGCTGGACGTGACTCTGTTCACCTATCCGCGCTTCCTGGCGGTGCAGTCGCTGCCGGTGGCGGTCGCCTACAGCTTCATCGTGGTGCTGTTCGTCCTCCCCGCGCGCCTGGTCGGGATCGAGGGCATGAGTGCCGCCGAGGCCGGCCTGCTGATGCTGCCGCTCAGCGCGCCGATCGCGATCATCCCCTTCCTGGGCGCCTTGCTGACCAAATGGGTGCCGGCCGGCCCCCTGTCGGGCCTGGGCCTGATCATCGGCGCCGTCGGCCTCGGCCTGCTGGCCTTCGTGGCGCCGGGGGCCGGGCCCGTCGCCTTCGTGCTGCCCCTGCTGCTGATCGGCGTGGGGGCGGCGATTCCCTGGGGCCTGATGGACGACCTGGCGGTTTCCGTGGTGCCCAAGGAGCGGGCGGGCATGGCGGTCGGCATCTTTGCCACCGCCCGCGTGGCCGGCGAGAGCATCGCCATCGCGGTAACGGGCGCGGTGCTGCTGGGCTTTGCCCAGGCGGGCCTGGTGCGGGCCGGCAAGCTTGCGCCCGACGCCGTCATCGCCACGGCCAACGGCATGGTTGGCGGCAAGCTGGGCGAAGCGGCGCTGGCGGCCCCGTCGCTGGGGACCGGCCTGCTCACGCAGCTCTATGCCGATGCCTTTTCCGCGGCGATGCTGGTGCTGGCCGCGATCACCCTGGTCGCCGCCCTCATCGCCATCGTGTTTCGTCCGCTTCATCCTCGTCCTTCACCTCGTGGCGGCGGACGAAGACGATGGCGATGAGGGCGGCGACCAGGGTGATCGCGGCCAGCACCAGCATCGCCGCGGAAAAGGCATCGGCATAGAGCTGCGTGAGCAGGCCGGTCCCCAGCGACGGGGCCGCCAGCGCCGCTTCGCCCAGCTTGCCGCCAACCATGCCGTTGGCCGTGGCGATGACGGCGTCGGGCGCAAGCTTGCCGGCCCGCACCAGGCCCGCCTGGGCAAAGCCCAGCAGCACCGCGCCCGTTACCGCGATGGCGATGCTCTCGCCGGCCACGCGGGCGGTGGCAAAGATGCCGACCGCCATGCCCGCCCGCTCCTTGGGCACCACGGAAACCGCCAGGTCGTCCATCAGGCCCCAGGGAATCGCCGCCCCCACGCCGATCAGCAGCAGGGGCAGCACGAAGGCGACGGGCCCGGCCCCGGCGCCACGAAGGCCAGCAGGCCGAGGCCGACGGCGCCGATGATCAGGCCCAGGCCCGACAGGGGGCCGGCCGGCACCCATTTGGTCAGCAAGGCGCCCAGGAAGGGGATGATCGCGATCGGCGCGCTGAGCGGCAGCATCAGCAGGCCGGCCTCGGCGGCACTCATGCCCTCGATCCCGACCAGGCGCGCGGGGAGGACGAACAGCACCACGATGAAGCTGTAGGCGACCGCCACCGGCAGCGACTGCACCGCCAGGAAGCGCGGATAGGTGAACAGAGTCACGTCCAGCATCGGCCGCTCCTGCGCCCGCTCGATCGCCAGGAAGGCACCCAGCATGACGACGAAGCCGCCGATCAGCGCCAGCACCAGCGGGCTGGACCAGCCGCTTTGCGGGCCTTGCATGATCGCCAGCGTCAGCAGGGTCAAGGTCACGGTGAAGGCGACGACGCCCCAGATGTCGAAGCGCTTGGCATCGGGGTCGCGCGATTCGCGCAGGCGCGGCACGCCCACCGCCAGCACACCCAGGCTGAGGATGGCAACCGCCACGAAGATGGCGCGCCAGCCCAGGCTGCCGATCAGGGCGCCGCCGATGATCGGGCCGAAGGCGATGCCGATGCCAAAGCCGGTGCCGAGGATGCTGAAGGCCCGGGTGCGGGCCCGGCCCTCGAATTCCTGGGCCAGGGCGGCAAAGCCGGCGATCATGGCCAGGGCGCCCGCCGCCCCTGGAGGGTGCGGGCAATGTCCAGCACCAGCAGCGTGGGCGAAAAGGCCACGATCAGGGACAGGATCGTGTAGGCGACGAGGCCGATGCCGAACAGGCGCTTGCGCCCGAACATGTCGGCCAGGGCGCCGGCCGCCATCACGGCACTGCCGAAAGCCAGGAAGGCGCCGTTGACCACCCAGTTCAGCGCCACCGCGCTGCCGCCCAGCTCGGCGCCGATGGCCGGCAGGGCGACGACGGGGGCGACGAAGCCCAGCGGCATCATCACCGCGGCGAGGAAAACCGCGCCCAGCACCAGCCATTTTTCCGGCGCGATGCGGGCGTCATCGAGGGGAACGGCCGGACCGGCCGTGCGGAGAATATCCTGCGACATGCGCGTGGCTCGTATTTATGTGTTGATTGATATATAAATAGCTAGACCACTTGCCGCTGCACCGCAACAAGATTATTTAACGATCACTACACAAAAAAACATGGGAAAGAGGTGGAGCCATGGCCCAGCGCGGCCGCCCTCGCTGTTTCGACCGTACCCAGGCCTTGCAACAGGCGATGGAAGTGTTCTGGGCGCGCGGCTACGAGGGCACGAGCATGGCGGAACTGACGGCGGCGATGGGCATCGCCTCGCCCAGCCTCTATGCCGCCTTCGGCAGCAAGCAGCAGCTTTTCCGCGAGGCGACGGAATTGTATGCCCAGACCGAGGGTTCGGGCACCTGGGCGACCTTCGACGGCCATGCCACGGCGCGCGAGGCGATCGCGGCGCTGCTGCGCACGACGGCGGAGAATGTCACCGCGCCGGGCAAGCCGCCGGGCTGCTTTACCATTTTCGCGGCCGCCAACTGCGCACCCGAGAACGACGAGGTCCGCCGCGACATGGCCCAGCGCCGGCTCTCGGTCTGCGATCACGTCCGCCTGCGCCTGGAACGCGCCATCGCCGAGGGTGAACTGCCGCCGGGGACGAACGCCCGGTCGCTGACCTCGTATTTCATGGCGGTCCAGCAGGGCATGTCGATCAGGGCGCGCGACGGCGGCAGCCGGGAAGAACTCCTGGACGTCGCCCGCCACGCCATGGCGGTGTGGAACGGCCTGACGGCGCCGAGCGCCACCGGCACTTGATCGCTCCCCGCCTGTTGATTTCTCGACG
>NZ_QYUK01000020.1 GCF_003590945.1 Oleomonas cavernae
CGTCGAGACGCTGCCGGAGACCCTTCGCCACATGGAAGGCTACGTCGGCGATGCCATGGACCTGCGCACCACGCTGACCCACAAGATGCAGGAACTCACCGAGGACGAGTTCGAGCGCTGCTGCGCCCGGCCTTCCAGCAGGACGAGTGGATCCTGATCACCGTGGGCGCGGTGCTCGGCTTCCTGGTCGGCGAGATGCAGGTGCAGATCATGCTGCACATGGGCTCCATTCCTGCGCACTGAAGTGCGCTGGCATGGAGCCCATGTGCAGCAGATAGTAGTTTGTAGATAGTAGAAGCAGCGCCGCTTTTACTATCTACCAACTACTTATCTACTGTCTGCTTTCGGGGCCGAAGGGCCCGAAAGCTTGGGCTGCATGCTAACCCCGCCGCAGGCGCGCCAAAGCTGCTGGCCGGTCACGCTCAGGCGCAGCGTCTCTCTCGTGATCTTGGCTCGCTGGCGCGGCCTGGACTCGATGCTGGCGATGGTCTGGCGCATTTCGCTGCTGTTTTCCAGCAGCTGGTACTGCACCAGCAGCTGCGGGTCCTCGGGCCGAACTCGATCAGGCCCAGGCGCTTCAGGCGGCCGATGTAGTAGTGCCCGGACTCGTGCAGCGAGGCGCCCGCGTTCTTGGCCACGGCATTGACGTTTTCCATCATCAGCGTGCGCGACTGCGCCGAGCCCAGCAGTGTGCCGCTGTGCAGCTGGACCAGGGCGTGGCGCGCACCGTCGGACAGGAAGGAGATGATGCGCGCCTCGTCCGGCACCAGCTCGCGCAGGATCGCCGCGAACAGGTAGTCGTAGGCCTGCGGCTTGGACTGGTCCACGGCCTGCTGCAGCAGGTCGGCGAACATGCGCGAGGGCGGCTGCGGCAGCGGCAGCATGTAGGTGCGCTCGACCTTGGGCTTGCGCGGCGCCTTGGCGCCGTTGCCGGCGGCGGCGCCTTTCGCCGGCTGCAGATTCGTCCTCCGCGGCGCGCTCCATGCGGTCCTTCAGCGTCGCGAACAGGGCCTTTTCGGCCTTGCGCAGCTGTTCCTGCGCGATGTCGGCGCCGGGCAGGCGGCTGAGGAAGCTGGCGGCAAAGCGACCGGCCCGCCGGGCGTTGGCGACAGCACCATCGTTGATGGCGAGGCCACGGCCGGCGCTGCTGTCATCCTGTTTCGGATCGTTGGGGTTCACTCGAAACCTCTCGCGGGTATAACAGCTAGTTTCCGGCGGAAGCATACGTCAGATGAATGGCCCTGCGGCCGTGCCCCAGGGCCTGTCACCCATTCCTCGGTGTCGAACCTCGACACCTAAGGCTTGCGGGCCAGCGCGGTGACGACTCGAAGTAGGGCGGGCGGCTCTCGCGCGAGCTGATCCGGCAGTTTTCCACCCGGAAGCCGGCGCCTTCCAGCATGCGCTGCAGCTTGGTCGGTTGCAGGCCGAGGTTGACGTGGTCGTAGGCGTGCATCGCCGCCTCGTGGCGGTGGGCGTTCAAGGCGGCCACCACCAGGCGTCCGCCGGGCGCAGCAGGCGAAAGCCCTCGGCCAGCAGCTTCTCCGGCGTGCGCGTATAGGCCAGTGCATGCATCGCGAAGACATGGTCGGCGCTGGCGTCCGGCAAGGGGGTGGCGTGCATGTCCGCTTCGTGGAAGCGCACGTTGCGGTAGGGTGCCAGGCGCTTGCGCGCGGCGGCGATCACGGTAGGGCTGATGTCCACGCAGGCGATGCTGCGGGCGCGCTCCGCGATCAGCTCGGCCAGCACGCCGTCGCCGCAGGCGATGTCCACCACGTCGCCCAGGTCGAGCAGGCCGATCAGCGCCCGTGCCGTGGCCTCCCAGGTGCGTCCCGGGGAATAGTGAAGTTCCATGCGCCCGGCGACCGACTCGGCCCAGGTCTGGCCGGGCGTGCGGCTGCGCAGGACTTCCTTGGCGCGCTCGTGGTCCACGCGCAGCTGCCCATCATCCAGCCGGCTACGCAGCAGTTCCCACAGCTCGCCCACGGCCCCGGAGACGCCGTTGGCGGAATAGAGCGCGGAACTGCCGCTGCGCTTGTCCTGCACCAGGCCGGCGCGCTTGAGGCGCGCCAGGTGGGTGGAGACGCGGCTCTGCGCCAGACCGGTGATGCCGGTCAGCTCGGCCACGCTCAGTTCGTGGGTTTCCAGCAGCAGCAGCAGGCGCAGGCGGCTGGCGTCGGCCAGCAGGCTGCAGAGCTCGGTGCTTTGTTCCAGGGATAGGGTCATGCGGATAGGCGGATATCCACGCCATTAGACGTGAGGCGCGCCGACAAAAAAGGCCCGCCGGCAGAACGGCGGGCCTTTTCGTACTTTCGCTCAGGGCAGCAGGCTGGCCTGGGTCGGCTGCTGCGGCTCGGCGGCGGCCGGCTCCGCGGCGGTTACCGGAGCGGCGGCGGCCGGCGGCGGCACGGAGGCCTCCTTCTTGCCCTGCGAGGTGGCCAGGAAGGCGCGCGACAGCGGCGACGGCGTGATCGCCTGCTGCACCGCGTTCACGACCTTGTCGGTGGCCTCGCTGATCCGGGCCTTGGCCTTGGCGACCGCGCCCTGGGGTGCGGCGGCGGCTGGCTTGGCGGCCGCTGCAGGAGCGGGCTTGGCTGCCGGCTTGGGCAGCGGCGCCTTGGCGACGACCTTCTCGACCGCGGCCTTCACCTTGGCGACGTCCTTCTTCACCGTCGCCTTGGCGGCAGCCACGTCCTTCCTGACCGCGGTCTGGACCTTGGCGACCTGCTGCTTGACGGCGGCCTGGGCCTTCTTGGCCTGGGCCACGGCTTCTTGGCCGCAGCCTTGGCCTGGGCCACGGCTGCCTGGTGGCCTTCTTGGCGGCGGCCTTGACCTGGGCGACCGGCTTCTTGATCGCCTTCTTGGCCTTGGCAACCGTCTTCTTGGCGCTGCTCTTGGCCTGGGCGACGGTCTTCTTCGCGCTGGTCCTGGCCTTGGCCACGGTCTTCTTGGCGCTGCTCTGGGCTTTCTTGGCCTGGGCCTTGACCTGGGTCACCGTCTTCTTGGCTTGCGCCTTGACCTTGGAAACAGGCTTTTTCGCGGGCTTGCCGCTGGATTTGCTCGGCTTCTTCATAAGTTCAACAAGCTCCAAACGTATGGCGCCACGGAAGGCCAGGGACTCATGGGCGGTCGAGGCGACACGCCGGATCATCATCCTGCAGCGACTCCACGCTGCGAGGCGACATTCTTTTGCCTTTGGCGCCCCGAACGGGCCGACACCAGGCGAATCCAGTCTGGAGTGAAAATGTCCGATTTTCGCCGGTCGCTTGTTGCGGCCAGCGGCTGGAAACTTTCTACAGGAATAACAAGCCCTTGTATGGGCTCTGGGCCAAGGCTGCGCCGGCTGTTCTTGGTGCCGGTCATCCCGCCTGGCTCGCCGCTTTCCTGCAGCGTTCCAACTCCCTTGACATTTCCCCTGCAAGCTTTTCCTGAGTGTAGGGTCTGTGATGAATCAGTGTCAAAAATTTTTCAGCTACGCAGGTTTAGGCCTTGCCGGCCATAGGGTGGGAGCGGGTTTTTTCGGTTGTCGCAGGGGGGGGGCGGTCGCTATGATTGCCGCCTCTTCATTCCGGCTGCGGCCCTTCTGCGCCGCGCAATTCCACGTTTTCTTTCTCCAAGAGGTGACCATGTACCAGGGGCAATCCATCCGGGTCGCGAAGCTCGACGGCGGTATCGCCGAGCTGTGCTTCGACCGTCAGAACGACGCCATCAACAAGTTTGATGCCGCCACCGTCAAGGAACTCGGCGAGGCCGCCGCCGCGTTGGCCAGGCCGGCGACATCAAGGGCCTGGTCGTCACCAGCGGCAAGGACGTCTTCATCGTCGGCGCCGACATCACCGAGTTCGGCGAGAACTTCGGCCGCTCCGAAGAGGAGATCGCGCCTGGCCTTCGAGGCCAACAAGATCTTCTCGGCGATCGAGGACCTG
>NZ_QYUK01000021.1 GCF_003590945.1 Oleomonas cavernae
AGTGGCCAAGGCTGCAGCACCTATGGCCGCGTCCGTTCCGCCTGGCCGTGGTCTGCCATGACGCCGCCGACCTGGAGCGCAAGCTGGGCCAGGCGATCGAGAAGATCGACCGCGCCGACGCCAAGCCCTTCAAGACCCGCGCCGGCCTCTACTACGGCGTCGGCGACGCCGCCGGCAAGCTCTGCCTGCTGTTCCCGGCGAGGGCTCGCAGTACCCGAACATGCTGGCCGAACTCTGCGTGCACTTCCCGCAGGTGCGCGACTGGTTCGACTTCATCGAGCAGAACGCCATGCGGCGCGGCAGCCCCACGCGCATCCCGGCCCTGCTGCCGCCGCCGACGGTGCTGAGCGAAGCCGGCCGCAAGGCGCTGGAAGACAAGCTCTACGAGATGGACGTGGCCGCGGAAGGCGTGTTCGCCGCCAGCCTCGGCCTGCACGCGCTGCTGGAAGACCTGGGCTTCCGTCCCGACGCGATGCTGGGCCACAGCACCGGCGAGAACACCGTACTGACCGCCGCCGGCGTCAACCGCGTGCGCCACCGCGCCGAAACCGCCGACGCGGTGCAGGTGTTCAACCGCATCTTCAACGAGCTGGACGCCGCCGGAAGATCGCCGAGGGCTCGCTGCTGAGCATCGGCGGCCTGACGCCGTCGCTGCGCAACGACCTGCTCGCCGACCTCGGCGAGATGCACTTGGCGATGGACAACTGTCCGAACCAGCTGGTGCTGTTCGGGCCGCCCAAGGCCACCAGCGAGCTGCACGAGCGCCTCAGCGCCGAGGGCGCGATCTGCCAGGAGCTGCCCTTCGGCCGCGCCTACCACACCGCGCTGTTCAAGCCGCTGGCCGACGCTTTCCGCGCCTACTTCCAGAAGCTGGACCTGGGCCCGGCACCACCATGCTGTACAGCGCCTCGACCTGCGCGCCCTTCCCCACGACGCCGACGGCATCCGCGAGCTGGCGGCACGGCAGTGGGAACACCCGGTGCGCTTCACCGAGACCATCCAGCGGCTCTACGAGGACGGCTACCGCGTGTTCCTCGAAGTGGGCCCCAGCGGCAACCTGACCTCCTTCGTCGGCGACACGCTGCGCGGCAAGGACGACGTGCTCGCCGTGTCCAGCAACAGCCGCCGCAAGCCGGCGATGGCGCACCTGCACCAGACCCTGGCGCAGCTGTTCGCCGCCGGCGTGGACTTCGAGCCGGCGCGCCTGTTCGCGCACCGCAAGATCGCCGACCTGACCTGCTGGGCGAGCTCAAGCCGGCGGTCAAGCTGGCGCCGCGCATGAAGCTGGTCAACCCGGTGTGGGTACTGCCGGAAGAGTGGAAGAAGCCGCTGCCGCAGGGCACCGTGCCCGCCGCCGCCATTGCCATCAAGCTCCGGCGCCGCCGGCACAGCCGCAGCAGCCGGTGGTCGCTGCCGCCCGCCGCCGCCGCCGGTGGTGTCCAGCGACCCGCGCCTGGCCGCACTCAACGCGCACTTCTCGCTGATGCAGGACTTCCTCGACAGCCAGGCGCGCGTGCTCGGCCTGGCCACCGGCACCGCGCCGGTTCCTGCCATGCCGCAGGCCGCTGCGGCGGCCACCGCGACGCCGCCGGCAGGCTTCGACCCGGCCTTCCCGATGCTGGGCATCGTCGAGCTGTCGCCGGCAAGCTGGTGTCCGAGCGCCGCTACACTCTCGAGCAAGACCTGTTCCTGCGCGACCACACGCTGGGCGATGCCCCCAGCGCGACCGATCCGGCCCTGACCGGCTGCCGGTGATTCCCTTCACCTACAGCATGGAGCTGATCGCGCAGGCCGCGGTGCGCCTGTCCGGCCGCAGCGACCGCGTGGTGACGGCGATCGACAATGCCCGCGGCAGTCGCTGGCTGTCGCTGGACGACGGCGGCGTGACGCTGCGCATCGTCGCCGAGGCGACGCCGGGCAATGCCGACGCCATCGCCTGCCGCGTGTTCCTGCTCGGCGAGGGCTCCTCGCCCGCGGCCTGCTGGTGTTCGAAGGCACGGTGCAGCTCGGGCCGCCTACCCGCCGCCCCGGCACCGCAGCCGCTCGCCGCCGCAGGCCTGAAGCCGCCGCACATCCACCTGCCGGGCCAGCTCTACGGCACGGCATGTTCCACGGGCCGCGCCTGCAGGGTGTCACCCGCATCGACGGCTACGGCGAGCAGGGCATCGTCGCCGAGCTGGTCACGATCCCGGTGCATGACTACTTCAGCGGCACGAGCGCGCCGCGCTTCCAGCTCGACGCCGCGATACTCGACGCCGCGGGCCAGCTCGCCGGCTTCTGGCTGCGCGAGCGCAACCCCGGCGTGCCCAACTGCTTCCCGTTCCGCGTGAAGCGGCTGTCGCTGTACGCGCCGCCGCCGGCCCCGGGCCAGCGCTACAGCTGCCACGGCGCCATCACCCTGCCGAGCCCGACCGTGCTGGAAGCACGCTGGGACGTCATCGGCGCCGACGGCCGCCTGCTGCTGCGCGCCGAGGGCTGGGACGACCGCGTGTTCAGCGGCGACGAGCGCTTCTTCGGCTTCCGCCTCGACCGGGCCACGCCCGCCTGTCCGAGCCGGCCCTGGCCGGCACGCTGCCGGCGGAGCTGTGCCTGCGCAAGCTCGAGCCGCTGCCGGAAGGCACGCTCGACGAGGGCGGCACGATCTGGAAGCGCATGCTCGCCCACATGGTGCTGGGCCGCGCCGAACGCGCACGCTTCAATGCCCTGCCGCAGCAGGGTCCGCGCCGCGAGGAGTGGCTGATGGGCCGCCTCGCCGCCAAGGACGCGGTGCGCGACTGGTATCGCCTGCGCACCGGTACGGAGCTGACCCCGGCCGACGTCGAGATCGATTCCGACGAGCACGGCGGCCGCTGGTGCGCTGCGCCGTGCTGCCGCAGGTG
>NZ_QYUK01000022.1 GCF_003590945.1 Oleomonas cavernae
ACGCCGTCAGCCCTACCGGCGTGCGCGGCCTGATGCAGCTCACCACCGGCACCGCCGCCCTGATGCGCGTCGCCAACCGCGAGGATCCCATCCAGAGCATCCGCGGCGGCGCCGGCTACTTCCGCATGCTGATGGACCAGCTGCCCGAGGAGGATCAAGCAGCCCGACCGCACCTGGCTGGCCCTGGCCGCCTACAACCTTGGCATCGGCCACGTGCTCGACGCCCGCATCCTGACCAAGAGGAATGGCGGCAATCCCAACCACTGGATCGACGTGCGCGCCTCGCTGCCGCTGCTGACCAAGCCGCGCTGGTACAGCCAGACCCGCTACGGCTATGCCCGCGGCTACGAGGGCATGACCTACGTCGGCAACATCCGCACCTACTACGACATGCTGGCCTTCCTGACCGGCGAGCCGACGATCGACGAGAAAGCCCCGGAGCCCGAGGCACCGGTGCAGCAGAAGGATCCGCTCAACATCAATTCGCCGCTGTTGTAGCCGAAACATCAGCTCCCCTCGCCCGCTTGCGGGAGAGGGGCTGGGGGAGAGGGTTTCTGTAGATATCGATCCTTGGCAGTCCGAGCAAGAGTTACAGAAACCCTCTCCCGGCCTTCGGCCACCCTCTCCCGCAAGCGGGCGAGGGAAACAGCGACCTAGTCGTCCTGAATATCCTGCCCGGGAAACAGCTCCTCGTTGAACCCGAACTTCCTGAAATCCCGCACCCGCATCGGATACAGGATCCCGTCCAGGTGATCGCACTCGTGCTGCACCACGCGCGCATGGAAGCCCGACACGCTGCGGTCGATCGGCTGGCCTTCCAGGTCAATCCCCTGGTAGCGCAGGCGCGCGTGGCGCGGCACCACGCCGCGCAGGCCGGGCACCGACAGGCAGCCCTCCCAGCCGTCCTCCATCTCGTCGGACAGCGGCGTCAGCACCGGATTGATCAGAATCGTTTCCGGCACGGGCTCGGCCTGCGGGTAGCGCGGGCTGGCCTGGAAGCCGAAGATCACCACGCGCAGGTCCACGCCGATCTGCGGCGCCGCCAGGCCCGCGCCGTTGAGCGCGCGCATGGTGTCGAACATGTCCGCCACCAGCTCTCGCAGCTCGGCGTGCCGAAGGCCGTCACCGGCTGCGCCACGCGCAGCAGGCGCGGGTCGCCCATGCGCAGCACCGGGCGGATCATTTGGCGGGCGGCGCGTCGGGCAGGCGCAGCCGCTCCACGATCTCGCCCTTCTGGATATGCCGCTCGGATGATCTCGTCCACGTCTTCCTCGTCGACGTAGGTGTACCAGACGCCCTGCGGGTAAACCACGATGCAGGGGCCCTCCTCGCAGCGCTCCAGGCAGCCCGCCATGTTGACGCGGACCTGGCCCGGCGCCGCCAGGCCCAGCTTCTTGATCTGCTTCTTGGCGTAGTCGCGCACGCGGGTGGCGCCCTTGTCGTTGCAGCAGGTGCGCTCGCCCGGCGCGCGCTGGTTGCAGCAGAAGAAGACGTGGTGCTCGTAGTAACTCATGGGATCGCTGGCTCCGGCTCGCGGCTGGGCACAGTTTACCGCCTACTTCTCTTTCCCGAAGGCATAGCTCAGGTTCACCGCCGTGAAGGTATCGGTCTTCTCGGTGCCGGCCGGCACCTCGCTGTTGTTGCGCACCGTGTAGTTCAGGCCCGCCGCCAGGTTGCCCACCACCGACAGCCTTCAGCTCGGTGACCGACTCGGTGAAGGTGTTGTCGCCGCCCGACTCGATCTTCAGGCTCTGGATGAAGCGGCTGGTCTCCGACAGCTTCCACTGGTACTTGCCGAAGGCGCGGCCGATGGCGTCGTCCTCGCGCGTGCGGGCCAGGTCGTTGTTCTCCAGCTGGCGCGCACCGGCGCCGATCTCGGCATCCAGCAGGTGCACCGGCCCGTCAGGATGTGGCGGCCGTAGCCCACCGTCTCCGAGGTGCGCCGGCGCACGCCACCAAACAGGTCCTTCTCCCACTCCACCGCGCCGAAGACGTAGTCGCGCTCGGAAAAGCCCCAGTCGAGCTTGTCGCCCACGGTG
>NZ_QYUK01000023.1 GCF_003590945.1 Oleomonas cavernae
CCGTCGGCGAAGCCGACCACGGCATGCAGCGGCGCGGTATAGGCGTTGTCGATGACGATGTTGTTGTCCGGGCGACGTCCGATGGTCAACTGGAACGAGCCCAGTTCGATCTCCTCCGGCCCGTTCCGGGTGCTTCTGACAATCTTCGCCATGACCCTGAAGGTTTTCCTGCGTTGGGTGGCTATTGTCCTTGCCGCGGGCATGCCGGTAAAGACTTGTTCGGGGACGGGGTAAACTGCCGCGACAAAGAGCATGGGGAAGCAATGAGTCAGGACAGCCAGTTCAGCCTGTTGCGGCAGCGCCGCTTCGGTCCGTTTTTCCTGACCCAGGCCCTGGGCGCCTTCAACGACAACGTCTTCAAGAACGCCCTGGTCATCCTGGTGGCCTTCGGCATCGCCGGGCTGGCGCAGGAGCAGGTCAACTTCTACGTCAACCTGGCGGCGGTGCTGTTCATCCTGCCGTTCTTCCTGTTTTCCGCCACGGCCGGCCAGCTGGCCGAGAAATACGAGAAATCGCGCCTGATCCGCGCGATCAAGCTGCTGGAGATCGGGATCATGGCCCTGGGCGCCTTTGGCCTGTGGCTGTCCAGCATCCCGGTGCTGCTCGGCGTGCTGTTCCTGCTGGGCTTCCAGGCCGCCCTGTTCGGGCCGGTGAAGTACGCCATCCTGCCGCAGCACCTGCGCGAGGAGGAACTGATCGGAGGCAACGCCTGGGTCGAGGCCGGCACCTTCCTGGCGATCCTGCTGGGCACGGTGCTGGGCGGCTGGCTGATCGCGCAGCCCGGTGGCGCGCACTGGGTCAGCGCCGTGGTGGTCGGGCTGGCGCTGCTCGGCTATCTCGCCTGCCGCGCGATCCCGGTGGCGCCGCCGGCGGCGCCGGAACTGCGCATCAACTGGAACCCGCTGACGGAGACCTGGCGCAACCTGCGCTTCATGCAGACCAACCGCACGGTATTCCTCTCCGTGATGGGTATCTCCTGGTTCTGGTTCTTCGGTGCCGCCTTCCTGTCGCAGATGCCGACCTACGCGCAGCAGATCCTCGGTGGCGACCCCTCGGTGGCAACGCTGCTGCTGACGCTGTTCTCGCTGGGCATCGGCGCTGGCTCGCTGCTGTGCGAGCGCCTGTCCGGGCACAAGGTGGAAATCGGCCTGGTGCCGCTGGCTCCATCGGCCTGACGCTGTTCGGCATCGACCTGTACCTGGCGCATCCGGCAGCGGCGCAGGTCACCGGCCTGTCCGCGGGCGCCTTCCTGCAGCAGGCGGGCAGCTGGCGCGTGGTGATCGACCTGGTACTGATCGGCGTGTTCGGCGGCTTCTACATCGTGCCGCTCTACGCCCTGATCCAGACCCGCTCGGACCCGGGGCACCGCTCGCGCATCATCGCCGGCAACAACATCCTCAACGCCCTGTTCATGGTCGTGGCCGGTGGCCTGGCCGTGGTCCTGTTCAAGGCCGGCCTGACGATCCCGGAGCTGCTGCTGGTGGTGGCACTGATGAACGCGGCGGTGGCGGTGTTCATCTACTCGCTGGTGCCCGAGTTCCTGATGCGCTTCCTGGTGTGGTTGCTGACGCGCAGCCTCTACCGCATCGAACA
>NZ_QYUK01000024.1 GCF_003590945.1 Oleomonas cavernae
GCCAATTCGAGCAGGGCAACTCGAATCTGATCCAGCTGTTCTTGCGAAATGAGTCTACGATCGGCCATCAACGTCTCTCCTTTCAGCCCGCGTTGGGCTGTAAGAGCCAGATGGAGGCAGAATTATGCGCCGCCACTCGAAGACCGATCGATCGTCGCTGAATCACAGTTTTATATTTTTGCACGCCCAGCCAGGCCCGCCCTTGCGGCGACACGTTCCGCCCTCATACAGCAGCGCCGATCTCCGCCCCAGCCACGGAAACACCGTTTGGCCTAGCTTGTCACGGCGGGGCAAATTGAGGCCTCGCCGTGTTACAAGTTTTCCTTTACGCAATATGGAGAAACGGGCTGATGGTCGGCTGATAGGCGGGCTCCAGGCGGAGTTGGCAGTAAGTTTTGTGAATCAGGTCGCCGCTGATCTTCTCCTGTTTTCCGGTATCGATGAGCCGATCGATGGCGTCGGCGTAGATTCCGATATGCGGACAATGGTGAATGAGCTTCCTGAAGCGGTCCCTGACGGCACCGTTGGAAATGGCAGCCTCATGGCCGATGACGCATCCGACCTCATGCAGCAATTGGAACCGGTCGGCGGGGATCACCTCGCTGCCGCGGGGATGCCAGCGGAGTGCTTGGACCGTATAATCCTCTCGGCCCAGCCTTATCGGTGGGCCGTTGAAGGGTAGCAGGGCTTCGATGTAACCCTTTAAAGTTATGATAAACTCCGGGTCGTTGTAGAGGCTGGTGGGGAACAGGTTCTTCGACATGCTATAAGCCTTTCGGGCAAGCGAAAGCGCGCGCCGGCAGCGCCCTCGCTGTGTGTTGAGAAAAAATGTGGAATGGTGACAGTGAATCAGCCGGCGCGAGCGGCGCTGCGCCAGCGTGCCGGCTGGTCGCTGTCGTGAATCACCGTCAGCCGCACGCGGTCGCCGTCGATCTCGGCCAGGCCAATTCGACCGGTAAAGGCCGAGCCCAAGTCAAGGCCGAGGCGATGGGGCGTCAGCGCCGGCGCGTCGTCCCATTCCGGCGTATGTCCGTGAATCACGAACAGCCGTCCGGGTTGGCCTCGGCGAAGAGAAACGGGTCACGCACCAAAATGGCGAGTTACGTTCGTCATGGTGATTGCGCGGAATCTGGCGCCAGGGCCAGGCCAGCGATTGGGTGAGCGGGACAAAGGGATTGAGCCCGGCGTGAATGAAAAGCAGGCCGTCTTCCAGGTGGTGATGCCCGAGGGTATCGATGAAACGCCGCTCCGGCTCGCTGAACGCGGCCAGGCTTCCCGGGCGGTGGCCGTCAGCGGCAGGCCGAGCTCATTCATGACCGAGCTGCCGCCGTTGGCGAGCCAGAGGTGCATATCGCGTGGATCGCCGCTGTCGCAGGCGGCGGCCATCACGCCTTCGTGATTGCCCGCGAGCGCCGTGATCTTCACCCCGGCTATCCCAGCGATGACCTGGGCCATGACGCCACGGCTGTGAGGCCCGCGGTCGATATAGTCGCCCAGCATGACCAGGTGATCGGGACCGCCGTCCGCCGCGCGACGCGCGACTTCGAGGAAGGCGCTGCGCAGGGCGCGCGAGAGGCCATGGACATCGCCGATGGCGAAGGCGCGGACCGTGCTTGGGACCGGCATGGGCTGCCAGTCATTACGCATTATGCTGATGGACATCGCTGCTCCGTGATTCAGGTCTGGAATCGCGGACGCCGACAGGTCGGTGAATCACTATTGATCCTTGGTCCCTGAGCCGGGCGCCGCGTTCAGCGTTGGCGCCCGGCTCAGGGACCGTGGACTTTCAGGATGGGTATGTCAGAGCAAATCAGCGCTCATAGTCATCGCGCGCTCTGGGTTTCGGCACGCGGACGATCTCAGGGGGACTTGCCTTGGCAGCGCGGATCCGCGCCATCACAACGGAATGCACATGATCGGTCAAAAATTGAACGCGGTCGATCAGCAAAAGCAGGGCGCTCGCAATCTGCATCCTGAGTTTCCTCTCGCGAGATTCTTGCACCACAGGAAGCATGGCCATGGCGGCTGCCGCTGGCGCGCTTGCCTCCGCTCCGCGACGCTCTGCAGGCGGTCCCATGCGATGAGCGCACTTGCCTTGTGGTCAGGTCGGACAAGCAGTGGACGAATCTTGCCTGACAGTGACGTCATTGAGCGCATGGCCATTGACTTGAGCCGACCTGACCACAAGGCAAGTGCGCTCATCGCATGGGACCGCCTGCAGAGGCGTCGCGGAGCGGAGGCAAGCGCGCCAGCGGCAGCCGCCATGGCCATGCTTCCTGTGGTGCAAGAATCTCGCGAGAGGAAACTCAGGATGCAGATTGCGAGCGCCCTGCTTTTGCTGATCGACCGCGTTCAATTTTTGACCGATCATGTGCATTCCGTTGTGATGGCGCGGATCCGCGCTGCCAAGGCAAGTCCCCCTGAGATCGTCCGCGTGCCGAAACCCAGAGCGCGCGATGACTATGAGCGCTGATTTGCTCTGACATACCCATCCTGAAAGTCCACGGTCCCTGAGCCGGGCGCCAACGCTGAACGCGGCGCCCGGCTCAGGGACCAAGGATCAATAGTGATTCACCGACCTGTCGGCGTCCGCGATTCCAGACCTGAATCACGGAGCAGCGATGTCCATCAGCATAATGCGTAATGACTGGCAGCCCATGCCGGTCCCAAGCACGGTCCGCGCCTTCGCCATCGGCGATGTCCATGGCCTCTCGCGCGCCCTGCGCAGCGCCTTCCTCGAAGTCGCGCGTCGCGCGGCGGACGGCGGTCCCGATCACCTGGTCATGCTGGGCGACTATATCGACCGCGGGCCTCACAGCCGTGGCGTCATGGCCCAGGTCATCGCTGGGATAGCCGGGGTGAAGATCACGGCGCTCGCGGGCAATCACGAAGGCGTGATGGCCGCCGCCTGCGACAGCGGCGATCCACGCGATATGCACCTCTGGCTCGCCAACGGCGGCAGCTCGGTCATGAATGAGCTCGGCCTGCCGCTGACGGCCACCGCCCGGGAAGCCTGGGCCGCGTTCAGCGAGCCGGAGCGGCGTTTCATCGATACCCTCGGGCATCACCACCTGGAAGACGGCCTGCTTTTCATTCACGCCGGGCTCAATCCCTTTGTCCCGCTCACCCAATCGCTGGCCTGGCCCTGGCGCCAGATTCCGCGCAATCACCATGACGAACGTAACTCGCCATTTTGGGTGCGTGACCCGTTTCTCTTCGCCGAGGCCAACCCGGACGGCCTGTTCGTGATTCACGGACATACGCCGGAATGGGACGACGCGCCGGCGCTGACGCCCCATCGCCTCGGCCTTGACTTGGGCTCGGCCTTTACCGGTCGAATTGGCCTGGCCGAGATCGACGGCGACCGCGTGCGGCTGACGGTGATTCACGACAGCGACCAGCCGGCACGCTGGCGCAGCGCCGCTCGCGCCGGCTGATTCACTGTCACCATTCCACATTTTTTCTCAACACACAGCGAGGGCGCTGCCGGCGCGCGCTTTCGCTTGCCCGAAAGGCTTATAGCATGTCGAAGAACCTGTTCCCCACCAGCCTCTACAACGACCCGGAGTTTATCATAACTTTAAAGGGTTACATCGAAGCCCTGCTACCCTTCAACGGCCCACCGATAAGGCTGGGCCGAGAGGATTATACGGTCCAAGCACTCCGCTGGCATCCCCGCGGCAGCGAGGTGATCCCCGCCGACCGGTTCCAATTGCTGCATGAGGTCGGATGCGTCATCGGCCATGAGGCTGCCATTTCCAACGGTGCCGTCAGGGACCGCTTCAGGAAGCTCATTCACCATTGTCCGCATATCGGAATCTACGCCGACGCCATCGATCGGCTCATCGATACCGGAAAACAGGAGAAGATCAGCGGCGACCTGATTCACAAAACTTACTGCCAACTCCGCCTGGAGCCCGCCTATCAGCCGACCATCAGCCCGTTTCTCCATATTGCGTAAAGGAAAACTTGTAACACGGCGAGGCCTCAATTTGCCCCGCCGTGACAAGCTAGGGCCAAACGGTGTTTCCGTGGCTGGGGCGGAGATCGGCGCTGCTGTATGAGGGCGGAACGTGTCGCCGCAAGGGCGGGCCTGGCTGGGCGTGCAAAAATATAAAACTGTGATTCAGCGACGATCGATCGGTCTTCGAGTGGCGGCGCATAATTCTGCTCCATCTGGCTCTTACAGCCCAACGCGGGCTGAAAGGAGAGACGTTGATGGCCGATCGTAGACTCATTTCGCAAGAACAGCTGGATCAGATTCGAGTTGCCCTGCTCGAATTGGCGCAATCC
>NZ_QYUK01000025.1 GCF_003590945.1 Oleomonas cavernae
CCCTGGTGAAACTGCCCAGGCGCGCCGCCGCCTCGAAGGCGACGAGCAGCCCCAGCGGCGGAATCAGGCGGCGCCGGCCATGAGTCATGCGCTCAGCTCATCTTGTATTGGCGGATTTTGGCAAATTCGCCGGGGCGAGTCGACCAGGTTCATTACCAGTCCGCATGAACTTGATACGCGATCATCGATTGCCCGAGACTGGGCGACGGCGCATGTTCACGGGCCATACGCGCGGATCATCGGAGCGAGCAATGAGTGCAGCAAAAGCCAAGGCGGCCTTCGTCTGGGAGGACCCGTTCCTGCTCGAGGAGCAATTGTCCGAGGACGAGCGCCTGGTGCGCGATTCGGTTCGCGCCTATGCCCAGGACAAACTGCTGCCCCGCGTCGTCTCGGCCTTCGCGCAAGAGCGCTTCGATCGCGAGATCATGAACGAGATGGGCGAGTTGGGCTTCCTCGGCTCGACCATCCCAGCGAATACGGCGGCGCCGATGCCTCCTATGTCGCCTACGGCCTGGCGGCGCGGGAGGTGGAGCGGGTCGATTCCGGCTATCGCTCGGCCATGAGCGTGCAGTCGTCCCTGGTCATGCACCCGATCCATGCCTATGGCGACGAGCGCCAGCGCAAGGCCTATCTGCCCAAGCTCGCGACCGGCGAATGGATCGGCTGCTTCGGCCTGACCGAGCCCGACCACGGCTCCGATCCCGGCGGCATGCGCACCCGCGCGACCAAGGTCGCCGATGGTTACCTGCTGAACGGCGCCAAGATGTGGATCACCAATTCGCCGATCGCCGACCTCGCCGTGGTCTGGGCCAAGTCGGAAGCCCATGACAACGCCATCCGCGGCTTCATCGTCGAACGCGGCATGAAGGGCTTCTCGACGCCCAAGATCGAAGGCAAGCTCTCCCTGCGCGCCTCGATCACCGGCGAGATCGTGCTGGACGGCGTGGTGGTGCCGGAAGAAAACCTGCTGCCCAACGCCTCGGGCCTGGGCGGGCCGTTCGGCTGCCTGAACCGCGCGCGTTACGGCATTTCCTGGGGCGCCATGGGCGCCGCGGAAGCCTGCTGGCACGCGGCCCGGCAATATACCCTGGACCGCAAGCAGTTCGGCCGGCCCTGGCCCAGACCCAGCTCGTGCAGAAGAAGCTCGCGGACATGCAGACCGAAATCACGCTCGGCCTGCAGGGTTCGCTGCGCGTTGGCCGCCTGATGGACGAGGGCAAGGTCCTGCCCGAGGCGATCTCGTTGATGAAGCGCAACAATTGCGGCAAGGCCCTGGATATCGCCCGGGTCGCCCGCGACATGCACGGCGGCAACGGCATCTCGGGCGAATACCATGTCATCCGCCATGCCATGAACCTGGAAACCGTGAACACCTACGAAGGCACCCATGACGTCCACGCCCTGATCCTGGGCCGGGCGCAGACCGGCCTCCAGGCGTTTTTCTGAAATCTCCCTCTCCGCCGCTTGCGGGGGAGAGGGAAGGGGCCATTGCGCCAGCAATGGGAAGGGTGAGGTGGTCGGTGGGATGGATCGTGTCTCATGCCGACCACCCACCTCACCCAACCCTCCCCCCTGAAGGGCGGAGAGGGCTTTCGGCGGAGTAATCAAGAATGTCCCAACCACCCCTGGCCGGCCTCAAGGTGATCGAACTGGCGCGCATCCTGGCCGGGCCGTGGGCGGGGCAGGTGCTGGCCGACCTGGGGGCCGACGTGATCAAGGTGGAGAAGCCGGGCGAGGGCGACGACACCCGCGGCTGGGGCCCGCCCTTCGTCACCGACGCGGACGGCAATTCCCTGGGGGCCGCCTATTTCCATGCCTGCAACCGGGGCAAGCGGTCGATCGCCGTCGATATCGCAACGGCGCAGGGCCAGGCGGTGGTGCGCGATCTGGTGCGCGGCGCCGACGTGCTGATCGAGAACTTCAAGGTCGGCGGCCTGGCCAAATACGGCCTCGACTATGCCTCGCTGCAGGCGATCAACCCGCGCCTGGTCTATTGCTCGATCACCGGCTTCGGCCAGACCGGGCCTTACGCCGCCCGCGCCGGCTACGACTTCATGATCCAGGGCCTGGGCGGCATCATGGACCTGACCGGCGACCCGGCGGGCGAGCCGCAGAAGATCGGCGTCGCCCATGTCGACCTGTTCACCGGGCTCTACGGCGTGATCGCGATCCAGGCGGCCCTGATCGAGCGGCAGCGCTCGGGCCTGGGCCAGCATCTGGACCTGGCCCTGCTCGATACCCAGGTCGGCGTGCTGGCCAACCAGGCCTTGAACTTCCTGGTCTCGGGTACCAGCCCGCGCCGGCTCGGCAACGCTCACCCTAATATCGTGCCCTATCAGGTCTTCGCCGTGGCCGACGGTCACCTGATCATCGCGGTGGGCAATGACGGGCAGTTCCGCCGCTGCTGTCAGGTCATCGGCCTGCCCGCCCTGGCGGACGATGCGCGCTATCGCACCAACCGCGACCGCATCGCCAACCGCTCGGCACTGATCGCCGCCATGGCCGCGCCTATTGCGGCTTTCGCCCGCGACGACCTGCTCGCGGCCCTCGAACAGGCCGGCGTCCCCGCCGGGCCGATCAACACGGTGGCCCAGGTCTTTGCCGATCCCCAGGTGGTTCACCGCGAAATGCAATTGACCCTGCCGCTGGAGGCGGGAAGCGTGCCGGGGTTCGGACCCCCATCGTCATGTCGCGCAGCCCGCTGGTCCTGGACCGGCCGTCGCCCCGCCTGGGCCAGCATACGGACGAGATCCTGGCCGCGCGGGAGAGGTGACGGGGACCGCACCGGCCGCGTAAAATTAATCCTGGCGCGCGCAGAACGCAGGGAACCCACTTGCGACGGTCGGGTTGACGCGGGCAAGGGCAATTGCGACATACGGCGGGTGGCGGCCGTGGAGCCTCGATGTATCGATTTCTGACATGGGCGGTGGGGGTGATCGCGGCGGCGACGGTGATCGGCGCGATCGGCTACGATCTTTCGACCGAACGCATCGCCCGCGCCTATGCGGCGAGCGCGCCGGTATCCGTGCGCCCGGCCGGCGAGATCTCCAACGATGGCGTCGAGCGCCTGGTGGTGATCCCGCTGCTGCCCGTCGAGGCTGCCCGCACCCCCATCCACACCGTGTCCGGCGGCCCGCTGGCCGAGCCGTCGCGGGAAGAGATGGGTTATGCCATGCGCCTGGTCGGCGCGGTGCCGCCGCCGGGCGACGAGGTTTCGGCCGCGGCGATGGTCGAGATTCCGCCCAATATCGTCCGCCGCCTGGCCGGCGGCATTGCCTGGATCACGGTCTGGGCCCGGGCGGACCGCGCCCGGCCGGCCACGACCTTTGCCATGTCGCTGTCGATCGACGGCGGCTTCAAGGGCTGGCACCGGTTCCCGCTAGTCGCCTCCAGCTATGAAAGCTACGGCTTTGGCGTGCCGGTCCCGGCGGATGCGGTGGGCAAGGCGGTGCGGGTGCTGATCCTGCCGATACCGACGGCAAGGGAGCTGCGATCTCGGTCAGCCATCTGATCGTCGACCGGGTGCTCAAGCCCGGCGAACCCGAACCCCCGACCGAATCGAGCCCGGCCGCGGCGCCGGCCGCGCCCGTGGTGCCCTGAGGTATCAGCGCGTCGGGCTCAGCCCGAAGATCTCCTCGAAGGTCTCGGCCAGGGCGACATCGACATCGGCCATGGTCACCGGCAGCCCCAGGTCGACCAGCGAGGTGACGCCGTGCTGGCTGATGCCGCAGGGCACGATGCCGTCGAAATGCGTAAGGTCGGGTTCGACGTTCAAGGACAGGCCGTGAAAGGTCACCCAGCGGCGCACGCGCACGCCGATGGCGCCGATCTTGTCTTCGCGCGGCATCGGCCCGCCGTCGTTGCGCACGACCCAGACGCCGACGCGGCCGTCGCGCATCTCGCCCTTGACGTTGAAGCGTGCCAGCGTCTCAAGCTGGAAAAATGGATGATCGCGGCGCTGGCCCGCTTCAACGTCAAGGGCGAGATGCGCGACGGCCGCGTCGGCGTCTGGGTCGTGCGCAACGACGGCGGGCCGATGCCGCGCGAAGACAAGATCGGCGCCATCGGCGTGCGCGTGCGCCGCTGGGTGACCTTTCACGGCCTGTCCTTGAACGTCGAACCCGACCTTACGCATTTCGACGGCATCGTGCCCTGCGGCATCAGCCAGCACGGCGTCACCTCGCTGGTCGACCTGGGGCTGCCGGTGACCATGGCCGATGTCGATGTCGCCCTGGCCGAGACCTTCGAGGAGATCTTCGGGCTGAGCCCGACGCGCTGATACCTCAGGGCACCACGGGCGCGGCCGGCGCCGCGGCCGGGCTCGATTCGGTCGGGGGTTCGGGTTCGCCGGGCTTGAGCACCGGTCGACGATCAGATGGCTGACCGAGATCGCAGCTCCCTTGCCGTCGGTATCCGGCAGGATCAGCACCCGCACCGCCTTGCCCACCGCATCCGCCGGGACCGGCACGCCAAAGCCGTAGCTTTCATAGCTGGAGGCGACTAGCGGGAACCGGTGCCAGCCCTTGAAGCCGCCGTCGATCGACAGCGACATGGCAAAGGTCGTGGCCGGCCGGGCGCGGTCCGCCCGGGCCCAGACCGTGATCCAGGCAATGCCGCCGGCCAGGCGGCGGACGATATTGGGCGGAATCTCGACCATCGCCGCGGCCGAAACCTCGTCGCCCGGCGGCGGCACCGCGCCGACCAGGCGCATGGCATAACCCATCTCTTCCCGCGACGGCTCGGCCAGCGGGCCGCCGGACACGGTGTGGATGGGGTGCGGGCAGCCTCGACGGGCAGCAGCGGGATCACCACCAGGCGCTCGACGCCATCGTTGGAGATCTCGCCGGCCGGGCGCACGGATACCGGCGCGCTCGCCGCATAGGCGCGGGCGATGCGTTCGGTCGAAAGATCGTAGCCGATCGCGCCGATCACCGTCGCCGCCGCGATCACCCCCACCGCCCATGTCAGAAATCGATACATCGAGGCTCCACGGCCGCCACCCGCCGTATGTCGCAATTGCCCTTGCCCGCGTCAACCCGACCGTCGCAAGTGGGTTCCCTGCGTTCTGCGCGCGCCAGGATTAATTTTACGCGGCCGGTGCGGTCCCCGTCACCTCTCCCGCGCGGCCAGGATCTCGTCCGTATGCTGGCCCAGGCGGGGCGACGGCCGGTCCAGGACCAGCGGGCTGCGCGACATGACGATGGGGGTCCGAACCCCCGGCACGCTTCCCGCCTCCAGCGGCAGGGTCAATTGCATTTCGCGGTGAACCACCTGGGGATCGGCAAAGACCTGGGCCACCGTGTTGATCGGCCCGGCGGGGACGCCGGCCTGTTCGAGGGCCGCGAGCAGGTCGTCGCGGGCGAAAGCCGCAATAGGCGCGGCCATGGCGGCGATCAGTGCCGAGCGGTTGGCGATGCGGTCGCGGTTGGTGCGATAGCGCGCATCGTCCGCCAGGGCGGGCAGGCCGATGACCTGACAGCAGCGGCGGAACTGCCCGTCATTGCCCACCGCGATGATCAGGTGACCGTCGGCCACGGCGAAGACCTGATAGGGCACGATATTAGGGTGAGCGTTGCCGAGCCGGCGCGGGCTGGTACCCGAGACCAGGAAGTTCAAGGCCTGGTTGGCCAGCACGCCGACCTGGGTATCGAGCAGGGCCAGGTCCAGATGCTGGCCCAGGCCCGAGCGCTGCCGCTCGATCAGGGCCGCCTGGATCGCGATCACGCCGTAGAGCCCGGTGAACAGGTCGACATGGGCGACGCCGATCTTCTGCGGCTCGCCCGCCGGGTCGCCGGTCAGGTCCATGATGCCGCCCAGGCCCTGGATCATGAAGTCGTAGCCGGCGCGGGCGGCGTAAGGCCCGGTCTGGCCGAAGCCGGTGATCGAGCAATAGACCAGGCGCGGGTTGATCGCCTGCAGCGAGGCATAGTCGAGGCCGTATTTGGCCAGGCCGCCGACCTTGAAGTTCTCGATCAGCACGTCGGCGCCGCGCACCAGATCGCGCACCACCGCCTGGCCCTGCGCCGTTGCGATATCGACGGCGATCGACCGCTTGCCCCGGTTGCAGGCATGGAAATAGGCGGCCCCCAGGGAATTGCCGTCCGCGTCGGTGACGAAGGGCGGGCCCCAGCCGCGGGTGTCGTCGCCCTCGCCCGGCTTCTCCACCTTGATCACGTCGGCCCCCAGGTCGGCCAGCACCTGCCCCGCCCACGGCCCGGCCAGGATGCGCGCCAGTTCGATCACCTTGAGGCCGGCCAGGGGTGGTTGGGACATTCTTGATTACTCCGCCGAAAGCCCTCTCCGCCCTTCAGGGGGAGAGGGTTGGGTGAGGTGGGTGGTCGGCATGAGACACGATCCATCCCACCGACCACCTCACCCTTCCCATTGCTGGCGCAATGGGCCCCTTCCCTCTCCCCCGCAAGCGGCGGAGAGGGAGATTTCAGAAAAACGCCTGGAGGCCGGTCTGCGCCCGGCCCAGGATCAGGGCGTGGACGTCATGGGTGCCTTCGTAGGTGTTCACGGTTTCCAGGTTCATGGCATGGCGGATGACATGGTATTCGCCCGAGATGCCGTTGCCGCCGTGCATGTCGCGGGCGACCCGGGCGATATCCAGGGCCTTGCCGCAATTGTTGCGCTTCATCAACGAGATCGCCTCGGGCAGGACCTTGCCCTCGTCCATCAGGCGGCCAACGCGCAGCGAACCCTGCAGGCCGAGCGTGATTTCGGTCTGCATGTCCGCGAGCTTCTTCTGCACGAGCTGGGTCTGGGCCAGGGGCCGGCCGAACTGCTTGCGGTCCAGGGTATATTGCCGGGCCGCGTGCCAGCAGGCTTCCGCGGCGCCCATGGCGCCCCAGGAAATGCCGTAACGCGCGCGGTTCAGGCAGCCGAACGGCCCGCCCAGGCCCGAGGCGTTGGGCAGCAGGTTTTCTTCCGGCACCACCACGCCGTCCAGCACGATCTCGCCGGTGATCGAGGCGCGCAGGGAGAGCTTGCCTTCGATCTTGGGCGTCGAGAAGCCCTTCATGCCGCGTTCGACGATGAAGCCGCGGATGGCGTTGTCATGGGCTTCCGACTTGGCCCAGACCACGGCGAGGTCGGCGATCGGCGAATTGGTGATCCACATCTTGGCGCCGTTCAGCAGGTAACCATCGGCGACCTTGGTCGCGCGGGTGCGCATGCCGCCGGGATCGGAGCCGTGGTCGGGCTCGGTCAGGCCGAAGCAGCCGATCCATTCGCCGGTCGCGAGCTTGGGCAGATAGGCCTTGCGCTGGCGCTCGTCGCCATAGGCATGGATCGGGTGCATGACCAGGGACGACTGCACGCTCATGGCCGAGCGATAGCCGGAATCGACCCGCTCCACCTCCCGCGCCGCCAGGCCGTAGGCGACATAGGAGGCATCGGCGCCGCCGTATTCGCTGGGATGGTCGAGCCGAGGAAGCCCAACTCGCCCATCTCGTTCATGATCTCGCGATCGAAGCGCTCTTGCGCGAAGGCCGAGACGACGCGGGCAGCAGTTTGTCCTGGGCATAGGCGCGAACCGAATCGCGCACCAGGCGCTCGTCCTCGGACAATTGCTCCTCGAGCAGGAACGGGTCCTCCCAGACGAAGGCCGCCTTGGCTTTTGCTGCACTCATTGCTCGCTCCCGATGATCCGCGCGTATGGCCCGTGAACATGCGCCGTCGCCCAGTCTCGGGCAATCGATGATCGCGTATCAAGTTCATGCGGACTGGTAATGAACCTGGTCGACTCGCCCCGGCGAATTTGCCAAAATCCGCCAATACAAGATGAGCTGAGCGCATGACTCATGGCCTGGGCCGCCGCCTGATTCCGCCGCTGGGGCTGCTCGTCGCCTTCGAGGCGGCGGCGCGCCCTGGGCAGTTTCACCAGGGCCGCGGCCGAATTGAA
>NZ_QYUK01000026.1 GCF_003590945.1 Oleomonas cavernae
CGGCGTCGACCTGCCCGAACTGGCGCCGCCCCACCGACCCCGAGGAATTGACCAGCCGATGCTGGCGCGCATCGCCCGCCGCCTGGATGTCGATTTCCTGCCACCTACCTGGGTGCCTTCGATCACCTGATGGTGCGCACCGAGCGTAGCCTGCGGGTGGCCGGCGAGATCGATCTGCCGGTGTTCCTGGGCGGCGACTGGGCCCTGCGCCTGATCGCCGATACCTCGCCCGACGAGACGCCAACCCCAAGCGGGCGATCATCGTGCTGCGTGAATTCGCGCTCGAGATCATTCCCTACACCTATGTCCAGAAGATCGAGCGGCTGGTTTTGGGCCTCAAGGAACAGGGCTGGGAGCCGGTCCTGCTGCCGTTCTGCCGGAAGACGTGCGCAACGCCAAGGAACTGGGCCTCGACAAGCTGGCCCCGACCTGGGAGCACTGGTGGAACCCGCGCCGCATGAAGCAGATCATGGCGCAGAGCGGCCTGGTGATCAGCGTCGGCCGCCTCCATGCGGTGATCTTCGCCGCGCCGTCGTTCGATGTGCCCGTCTGTTCCCTGGCGCCGCCCTTGAAGCTGCCCTCGGGCAAGAAGTCGATCTCGAAAATCGATTCCCTGTGCGCCGACTGGGACATCGACCAGTTCTTCGACGTCGAGGAATTGCTGGCCGCCGCCGCCGAAGGCCGCCTGCGGCCCGCCAGCCGCGAGAAGGTGACCGCCGCCGCCCAGCGCCTGGACGAATCGATCGCGCAAATGAAGGCGATCATGAGCGAGCGCCTGGAAGAGAAGGGCCTGGGCCCGGCCGCCTGAACGATAACCGGATGGTTACCGTCCAGGGTTATTACCGCTCCAGCGTGACGTTCCAATAGTCCTGGTCGGTCATGCCGGAAGGGAAGGCCGGGTTCGTCACGGCCAGTACCCGCTCGTCCGACAGCTCCGGAATGCCCGGAACCTCCGGCCAGAACGGCACGTAGGCGCGCCAAGTGGCCGGCACGCCGCGGGGCGGAAAGCGCCGGGCGATCCGGTTCAACTCGGCGACCGTGGGATGCCACAGGCGGACATGCAGGGTCATGCCGGCCTGCTCCGCCCGCCTGGCGCCTTTGCGCTGGTTGCACGGGAAGCAGGCCAGGGCCGTGTTCAGCCAGCCGCCGCCATAGCCGTCGCACTTGGGCAGGACGTGGTCGAAGGTCACGTCCCGCTGGGGCATGCGCTTGCGGCAATAGGCGCAACGACCCTCGTCCCGGATCCAGATGCCGGCGCGCGACAGGGGGGCCGGCGTATCCAGCCGGACATAGGTCTTCTGCACCACCACCGAAGGCAGGTTCAAGGCCAGGTGCTGGCTGTGGACCTTGCGGTTGTAGACCTCGATCACGTCGACGCTGCCTTGAACATGCCGCGCACGGCGTCGTTCCACGGCATGGTGTGCAGCGGGTAAAGCCCCAGGGGCTGGTAGTCGGCATTCAGGACAAGGGCCGGGTAGGCCGCCATCGGTCTCATCGGGAACTCCTGTCTACAATTCAGTATCCCATGTTCATTGCGGTTCTTGGTCGTTATCGCTCGCGCTGGAGGAATTTCTGCGTCGGGCAAAGAAAAACCCCTCCAGTTCGGGTCCTGGAGGGGTTCTCGAAAATTCGAGGATCGTGGGTCGCCTACCCGCGATCGTACCCTCCACGGCCCAGGCGGCCTGCCCCCATGCCGGCATGGCCGGCGTAGGGCGACAGGCAAAGGCGACCGGCAACGGCCGGCGGCCGTTCGGTTCCATTTTTGTCTGCGACCAAAGGGCCGGCATGCTGTCGCTCCCAGGGGGCGGGTTGGTTCTGCAGTCGGAATCGCTCAAACTGCCGTCTCGCGTCAAGGAAATTCGCACGCCAGAAAGAAAAGCGCCGGCGCGGTTGCCCGCGCCGGCGCCTGGGAACCAGCCGCTCAGGCGGCTTTCAGCAGGCCGCGCAGCACGTAGTGCAGGATGCCGCCGTTCTTGAAGTATTCGACCTCGTCGACCGTATCGATGCGCAGCAGCAGGGCGATCTCCTTCACCGTGCCGTCGGCCTTGGTGATGCGGCAGGTCACGTCCATGCCCGGGGTCAGCTTCTCGGCAAAGCCCACAAGGTCGATTGTGTCGGTGCCGTCGAAGCCGATCGACTTGCGGTCGGCGCCGTCCTTGAAGACCAGGGGCAGTACGCCCATGCCGACCAGGTTCGAGCGGTGGATGCGCTCGAAGCTCTCGGCGATCACGGCCTTCACGCCCAGCAGGTTGGTGCCCTTGGCCGCCCAGTCGCGCGACGAGCCGGTGCCGTATTCCTTGCCGGCTACGACGACCAGCGGCACGCCCGCCTTCTGGTACTTCATCGAGGCATCGTAGATCGGCTCCACGACGGGTTCCACCTTCGCCAATATCCGCATCAAGAACGAGCTGGTGCCGGGGACCGAGGGCGGCGTCACCACCTACTACGGCAAGCCCGCGAGAAGGTGGAACCCGTCGTGGAGCCGATCTACGATGCCTCGATGAAGTACCAGAAGGCGGGCGTGCCGCTGGTCGTCGTAGCCGGCAAGGAATACGGCACCGGCTCGTCGCGCGACTGGGCGGCCAAGGGCACCAACCTGCTGGGCGTGAAGGCCGTGATCGCCGAGAGCTTCGAGCGCATCCACCGCTCGAACCTGGTCGGCATGGGCGTACTGCCCCTGGTCTTCAAGGACGGCGCCGACCGCAAGTCGATCGGCTTCGACGGCACCGACACAATCGACCTTGTGGGCTTTGCCGAGAAGCTGACCCCGGGCATGGACGTGACCTGCCGCATCACCAAGGCCGACGGCACGGTGAAGGAGATCGCCCTGCTGCTGCGCATCGATACGGTCGACGAGGTCGAATACTTCAAGAACGGCGGCATCCTGCACTACGTGCTGCGCGGCCTGCTGAAAGCCGCCTGAGCGGCTGGTTCCCAGGCGCCGGCGCGGGCAACCGCGCCGGCGCTTTTCTTTCTGGCGTGCGAATTTCCTTGACGCGAGACGGCAGTTTGAGCGATTCCGACTGCAGAACCAACCCGCCCCTGGGAGCGACAGCATGCCGGCCCTTTGGTCGCAGACAAAAATGGAACCGAACGGCCGCCGGCCGTTGCCGGTCGCCTTTTGCCTGTCGCCCTACGCCGGCCATGCCGGCATGGGGGCAGGCCGCCTGGGCCGTGGAGGGTACGATCGCGGGTAGGCGACCCACGATCCTCGAATTTTCGAGAACCCCTCCAGGACCCGAACTGGAGGGGTTTTTCTTTGCCCGACGCAGAAATTCCTCCAGCGCGAGCGATAACGACCAAGAACCGCAATGAACATGGGATACTGAATTGTAGACAGGAGTTCCCGATGAGACCGATGGCGGCCTACCCGGCCCTTGTCCTGAATGCCGACTACCAGCCCCTGGGGCTTTACCCGCTGCACACCATGCCGTGGAACGACGCCGTGCGCGGCATGTTCAAGGGCAGCGTCGACGTGATCGAGGTCTACAACCGCAAGGTCCACAGCCAGCACCTGGCCTTGAACCTGCCTTCGGTGGTGGTGCAGAAGACCTATGTCCGGCTGGATACGCCGGCCCCCTGTCGCGCGCCGGCATCTGGATCCGGGACGAGGGTCGTTGCGCCTATTGCCGCAAGCGCATGCCCCAGCGGGACGTGACCTTCGACCACGTCCTGCCCAAGTGCGACGGCTATGGCGGCGGCTGGCTGAACACGGCCCTGGCCTGCTTCCCGTGCAACCAGCGCAAAGGCGCCAGGCGGGCGGAGCAGGCCGGCATGACCCTGCATGTCCGCCTGTGGCATCCCACGGTCGCCGAGTTGAACCGGATCGCCCGGCGCTTTCCGCCCCGCGGCGTGCCGGCCACTTGGCGCGCCTACGTGCCGTTCTGGCCGGAGGTTCCGGGCATTCCGGAGCTGTCGGACGAGCGGGTACTGGCCGTGACGAACCCGGCCTTCCCTTCCGGCATGACCGACCAGGACTATTGGAACGTCACGCTGGAGCGGTAATAACCCTGGACGGTAACCATCCGGTTATCGTTCAGGCGGCCGGGCCCAGGCCCTTCTCTTCCAGGCGCTCGCTCATGATCGCCTTCATTTGCGCGATCGATTCGTCCAGGCGCTGGGCGGCGGCGGTCACCTTCTCGCGGCTGGCGGGCCGCAGGCGGCCTTCGGCGGCGGCGGCCAGCAATTCCTCGACGTCGAAGAACTGGTCGATGTCCCAGTCGGCGCACAGGGAATCGATTTTCGAGATCGACTTCTTGCCCGAGGGCAGCTTCAAGGGCGGCGCCAGGGAACAGACGGGCACATCGAACGACGGCGCGGCGAAGATCACCGCATGGAGGCGGCCGACGCTGATCACCAGGCCGCTCTGCGCCATGATCTGCTTCATGCGGCGCGGGTTCCACCAGTGCTCCCAGGTCGGGGCCAGCTTGTCGAGGCCCAGTTCCTTGGCGTTGCGCACGTCTTCCGGGCAGAACGGCAGCAGGACCGGCTCCCAGCCCTGTTCCTTGAGGCCCAAAACCAGCCGCTCGATCTTCTGGACATAGGTGTAGGGAATGATCTCGAGCGCGAATTCACGCAGCACGATGATCGCCCGCTTGGGGTTGGGCGTCTCGTCGGGCGAGGTATCGGCGATCAGGCGCAGGGCCCAGTCGCCGCCCAGGAACACCGGCAGATCGATCTCGCCGGCCACCCGCAGGCTACGCTCGGTGCGCACCATCAGGTGATCGAAGGCACCCAGGTAGGTGCGCAGGAAATCGACATCCAGGCGGCGGGCGATGCGCG
>NZ_QYUK01000027.1 GCF_003590945.1 Oleomonas cavernae
AGCGCGCCGGGCATGTTGCGCTGCGCGGTCAGCACCACCGAGGTGACGTCGTCGCCGTGGGCGACGGGTCGTGCTTGCCGATGATCAGGAAGCGCGTGGTGTTGTTGGGGTCGTCCTCGATGTTCGAGGCCAGGATGTTCATGCCGTAGAGCTTGGCCGCCTGCTGGCCGGCGATGGCCGCCCCGCCCTTCTCGCGGGCGATCAGCACCGCCTGGGCGTTGCTGGCCACGGTGTCCTTCTCGGCCTTGGGCAGGCGCGCATCCAGCCACTTGCGGCACTGCGCAAAGGACTGCTGGTGCGAGTAGATGTGCGTGATGCCCTCGATCGAGGTCTCGGTGGACAGCAGGCAGTGGTGGATCGGCAGCGTCACCTCGCCGCAGATGCGCAGCGTGGTCTGGGCCAGCTCGTCCAGGGTGTGGCTGACGATGCCGCCCAGGGAGTTCTCCACCGGCACCACGCCGTAGTCGGCATTGCCGGTTTCCACGTCGCGGAAGATCTCGTCGATCGCCGCCGCCGGGCGCGCCGTGATGCTGTCGCCGAAGTGCTTCTGCACCGCCGCCTGGGTATAGGTACCCTCGGGCCCCAGGTAGGCGATCTTCAGCGGCGATTCCAGCGACAGGCAGGCCGACATGATCTCGCGCATCAGCCGCGCCACCGTCTCGTCGGTCAGCGGGCCGGTATTGCGCTCCATCGCGCGGCGCAGCACCTCCGCCTCCCTCGAGGGGCGGTAGTGGTTGCCGGTGCTGTCGCCCATCTTTTCCTTGATGTGGGCGACATCCTGGGCGATGCGGGCGCGCTGCGAGATCAGCGTCTGGATCTGCTCGTCCAGGGCGTCGATCCGGGTGCGGGCCTGGGCCAGTTCGTTGTTCATGGGTGCCGTAACGAAAACAGGGAGCGCGATTGTACGCGCTCCCCTTGCCGTCCCTAGCCCTTCCAAGACCAGGCAGTCCGCGAATGAACGCAAATAAACGCAAATTAATATTCCGGCCTATTCGCGTTCATTTGCGTCCATTTGCGGACCGATGTCTTCTTTAGGCTTAGCGGGCCGGGATGCAGCGCACCGACAGCACGCCCTGGATGCCCTGGAGTTCCTGCACCACGTCCTGGGCGCAGCCGGAGTCCACGTCCACGATGGTGTAGGCCAGATCGCCGCGCGACTTGTTGAGCAGGTCGGCGATGTTCAGGTTGTGCTTGGCCAGGGTCGTGGAAATCTGGCCGACCATGTTCGGCACGTTCTCGTTGACGATGCACAGGCGGGTCTTGCCCGGCAGCAGGGCCATCACCGCCTCGGGGAAGTTGACCGAGTTGCGCACGTTGCCCAGTTCCAGGAACTCGCGCAGCTGGTCGGCAACCATTACGGCGCAGTTGTCCTCGGCCTCGCCGGTGCTGGCGCCCAGGTGCGGGGTCGCGATCACGCGGGGTGGCCCTTGAGGCATTGCTCGGAAGTCGCAGACATAGGCGTGCAGGCCGCCGGCGTCCAGCGACTCGATCACGGCCTTCTCGTCGACGATGGCCTCGCGAGCGAAGTTCAGGATGACGCCCTTCTTGGGCATCAGCTTGAGGCGGTCGGCATTGATCAGGCCGCGGGTGGCGTCCAGCAGCGGCACGTGCACCGAGATGAACTGGCTCTTGGACACCAGGTCGTCCACCGACAGGGCCTGGCGCACGCCGGAGTTCAGCTGCCAGGCGTTGGTCACCGTCATCGCCGGGTCATAGCCGTAGACCGTCATGCCCAGTTCCAGGGCGGCGTTGGCCACCTTGACGCCGATGGCACCCAGGCCGATCACGCCCAGGGTGCGGCCCGGCAGCTCGAAACCGACGAACTTCTTCTTGCCGTCCTCGACCGCCAGGTGCATGGCCTTGTCGTCGCCGTCGAGCTTCTTCACGAAGTCCAGGGCCTGCGGGATGTTGCGCGCCGCCAGCAGCATGCCGGACAGCACCAGTTCCTTGACCGCGTTGGCGTTGGCGCCCGGGGCGTTGAACACCACCACGCCGCGCTTGGACAGGGCCGCGACCGGATGTTGTTGGTACCGGCGCCGGCGCGGCCGATGGCCTTCACGCTGGTCGGGATATCGAGCTTGTGCATGTCGGCCGAGCGCACCATCACGGCGTCCGGGCTGGACAGCTCGGAGGCGACTTCGTAGCGCTCGCGCGGCAGGCGCTCGAGGCCGAGGACGGAGATGTTGTTGAGGGTCTGGATCTTGAACATGGGAAGATTCCTTTAAAGATTTAGTCAGTCCGCTAATAAACGCAAATAAACGCCAATAGAAGAAATAATTTATTTGCGTTCATTCGCGTTCATTTGCGGACCAGAGTCTGTTGCGTCTCAGCCGCGCGTACGGGCGAATTCCTTCATGTATTCGATCAGCGCGTTCACGCCGTCCTGCGTCATCGCGTTGTACAGGCTGGCGCGCATGCCGCCCACCGAGCGGTGACCCTTCAAGCCCGACAGGCTGGCGGCCTTGGCGCCCTTGAGGAACTCCGCGTCCAGCTCGGCATTGGCCAGCACGAACGGCACGTTCATGCGCGAGCGGTTGGCCTTGGCCACCGGGTTGCTGTAGAAGTCCTGGCTGTCGATGTAGTCGTACAGCGCTCCGGCCTTGCGGGCGTTGCGCTCACCGATGCCCGCCAGGCCACCGTTGTCCTTGATCCACTTGAACACCAGGCCCGACACGTACCAGGCGAAGCACGGCGGGGTGTTCAGCATCGACTCGTTGTCGGCCATCTGCTTGTAATCGAAGATGCCCGGCGTGGTCGCCATGGCCTGGCCGATCAGG
>NZ_QYUK01000028.1 GCF_003590945.1 Oleomonas cavernae
GTAGAGCCGGGAAGATTTCAGTCCGCAAATAAACGCGAATCAACGCAAATTCAAGAATGGGTGCTTGCGTGTATTTGCGTCCATTTGCGGACTGCCTGGTCTTTGTATCGCCCTACGCCAGGTCCCCGACCGGAATCGCGTCGTACCCGCCTTCAAGGTACCGCGCGTCGTAGCCGTACTTCGACATCATGTAGGCGATCACCGGCGAGTCGCGGCGGTTGTCGCAGACCACGATGTAGCGGTACGAGGGATCGGCGGTGAACAGGCGCGCGCGCACCACCGGGTGCGGGATGTAGATCGCCTCCGGCAGGCGCCGTCCGCCGATCTCGCCGGGCAGGCGCACGTCGAGCCAGCGCGCGCCGCTGCCGGCCATCTCGCGGGCCTCGGCATAGCTCACCGGCAGCGCCAGCGCCGGCTGCAGCAGGCGGCGGAAATCGTCGCCGGACAGGCGCATCAGGCAGCCGTCGGTCAGCATGCGCACGCTGGCATTTCGCGGGCTCTGTGCCAGGAGGCCGTCCTCGCCCAGCGTGGCGCCTGGGCCGTACTCGGCCACGCGCATCGGCTCCGGCAGGTCGGGCAGACGCCGCGTCACCTCGCAGCTGCCCTCCGCGACGATATAGAAACAGTCGGCGGTCTCGCCCTCGCGGATGAAGCAGTCGCCGGCGCGCACCGGCACCGGCAGCAGCGCACGGAACAGCTGGTCCAGGCGGTCGCGGCCGATGCCGGCGTAGCCGCGCGCGCGCAGGAAGGCCTCGGGCCAGGCGCCGCCGGGCACCGCGTCGGCATAGGCCAGCTCGATCGCGTGCGCGCTGTCGGGCTGGTCGCTCAGCATCACCTGGTTGAGCAGTTCGCGGTCCACCTCGAGCAGCCGGCTGGGCGCGGCAACGCGCAGTTCCTGGGCGCTGGGGACGTCCTGCGGCAGCGCCACCGGGCCGCGCCGGGCGCCACTTCCGGCGCCAGCAGCAGGCGGCCGTGGGCATCGAGCAGTTCGACCCGGCCGGCCAGCAGGTAATAGTGGCTGGCCGGGGTCTCGCCGACCCCGAACAGCCGGGTGCCAGCGGCCACCTCGCGCAGGCGCAGGCCCGCGGACAACTGCGCCAGCGCCTCCGGGCTCAACCGGTTCAGCGGGTAGATGTCGCGGAAATCGAGGGCAGTGACGGCGCTGCTCATGGGTTCAAGGCGTGGCCGGCAACCAGGCTGCCAGCGGATTCAGGTGTCGACAATCCTACCCCAGGGTGTGATCCAGGCCCCGGATCGGGTTGACTTGAACGCGGCAAAGCCTTTGACTGCAAAGGAGACATTTACGGAGATTCAGGGCGGCGGGCTTTGTCCGGTGCCACTGTCATTCATGCCAACCGGGCCAATGCAGGCTCCTGCCGGACGCCATCCGGCAAGCCCCGCCGATCCCGCCGAGGGCCGGCGGGCGCTGGCCCGCTACCTGCCGGCCTGCGTGCTGGCCGACTGCGCCGGCGCCTCGCCGCGGCAGC
>NZ_QYUK01000029.1 GCF_003590945.1 Oleomonas cavernae
ACAGCGCTTCGGAGAACGACAGCACGTAGGCCTTGCTCGCCGCATAGGTGGCGGTCCATGGCAGCGGCTGGAACGCCGCGCTGGACGCAAGGTTGAGGACACGGCCGTGGCCGCGCTCGACCATGGCCGGCAGGAAGAGATGCGTCAGTTCCGTCAGCACGGTGATATTGAGCTGGAGCAGGGCCTGCTGCTCCGCCAGCCTGGTTTCCGGGAATGTGCCACGGAAAAGCAGGCCCGCGTTGTTGACCAGGATATCGACCGCCAGTCCGCGCTGCGTGACCTCCCGATGCAGCTGCTCGGCGGCCCCGGCCTGGCCGAGGTCCTGCGGGATGACTTCGACCGCGATCCGTACTGCTGCCGCAGTCCTTGCGCCAGGGCTTCGAGCTTGTCGGCACGACGTGCGACCAGGATCAGGCTGTGCCCATGCCGGCGAAGGTCCGGGCGAACTCGGCGCCGATGCCCGAGGAGGCTCCGGTGATCAGCGTGCGACCGGGTTTGTGAGAAGGACGAATGGATGCGTTCATGAAGTTTCCGATGGGTTCCTACCACTGTTGCCAGATGACGAGGTCCATCCACACGTTGAGCAGCCAGTGGACGATGACGACCGGCCAGATCGAGCGCGTCGCGAGCACGATCGCACTGGCGGCCGGGCCCCAGAACAGCGTACCCCACAGCTCCGGCAGCGGCTTGCCGAGGTGCCAGGCCGTGTAGGCGAGCATCGGGACCAGGATCCGCCAGTCGAGGGGATAGCGCTGCCCCATCCCGCCGGCATTGCCCGCGGGGCCTGGCCAGTCGGCAGCAGGTACAGGCCGAAGAGCAGGTAGCCGCGGAAGATGAACTCGATCGCCAGGAAGAACGGCAGGTACCCCAGCTCGTAGACCACGAACTGGCCGACTCCATCGAAGTCGCGGAAGAACGGATACGTCGAGGCCATGGCCGGGTCGTTGCCATACTGGTAGAACGCGCCGAAAGAGGCGACGAAAAGTACGGCCGCCGTCATCAATGCGAGCCTGCGGAGGCCGCGCGGCGGCAGGCCGAGCCCGAACTCGCGCAGCGGCAACTTGAACACGTATCGGATCATGATCGCGGGATTCCGACGACCAGCAGGGCGCCTGCCCAGAAACTCAGCCACTCCTGATCCCAGGCAATCCCCGGGATGATCCTCGCGCGTGCCGATGGGTCGCTGCCCGGTCCGGCCCACCCGTCCCACAGCATCCCCAGCAGTTCGAGATTGCCGTGATAGCCCCAGAGCATGAGGGCAACGATCGCGCTGCCCAGGAGCAGCCCTTTCGGATCGCGGAGGGGCCCGGCAAAGGCGTTCCAGATCAGGCTCGCCACGGTGCGGACCGTGGGCGACCTGAGTTGGGAAGGGCGGATCGGGATCACGGTCGCGCCAGGAAGCGGACCAGCAGCGTGGCCAGCACAGGATACAGGCCCCAGGCCATGCCCACTCCGATCGTCAAGGCCGTCCGGCCTTTCAGGGGCCCGAGCCTGTTGCCGGGGAAGGTCCAGGCGTTCAGCCCGGCGAAATTCAGCGCCTCATAGGCGATGCCGATGATCGCGCCGCACAGGAACTGGACCGGCAGGGCGCTGCCCTGGGTCAGCCAGGCGAGCGTGCCGAACAGCAGCCCGACGGTGACCAGGACGTTGACTGCCACCATGCGCGGCGGCGTGTAGACCCACAGACGCAGCGCGCGCGCCAGGATTTCCACGAGGACGCCGAGGAACATGGAAACAGCGACAAACTTCAGCCAGGTCGTCATGCGATATTTCTCAGGTGCGGAACTTCGTCATCGAGCCAGTAGGCGCGGCCATCCTCCACCACCAGGATTTCCTCGAACTTCGCACCGAAGCCCGCTCCTCCCACGTGCGGCTCGATGGCCCATAGCCCGAGCTTGCTGCCGCGATGATCGGGATTGAGCACTTCCTTGAAGAGGCCGTGCGAGAGGAAGGCACGCTGGGCGGTGGCGCTGAACCAGTTCACCCCGAACCTGCGCAGCGGCAGTCGCAGGCCGCTGTCCTTCGACTCGGTCACGTGGTAGACGCGGTGGCCGAGCACGCTGAGCGGGTACAGGGCGTGACAATTCGTGTATCCGGCATCGGCGATCCGGCGATCGACCGCCTGCCAGATCTGCGCGGTGCTGCGGCTGGACATGAACAAACCGGGTATTTCCTCGCGCAGCTCTCGCAGGAGGCGCTGTGCCTTGCGCAGCGCTGGCGAGGCCGACAGGCTCAGGGTATAGCCGACGTCACCGATGTATCCGTTGACGATGGGCGACACGTCCAGGATCGCGATGTCCGTTGCCTTCAGCCTGCGGTCGCCGGGATGGAAGTCGTGGAAGCTGTCGTAGCCGGAGAAGCGGCTGTGCTCGCCGAACCAGGCGAACGGACGATGCAGGAAGTTCGGCGCTCCATGCGCATCGAGCCAGGCTTGCAGACGTTCAGTGACCTCCAGTTCCGAGTCGCCCTCCTGCATTTCCTTGCCGACCGCGACGACGCAGTCATAGGCCAGGCGCTGGGCTGCGCGAAACCCTTCGACGTCCACGGGCCGGGGCCGCTCGGCAGCGCTCGCGTTGACGCCGGACAGCCAGCCCAGAAATCGATGCCCCGCATAGAGGCCAGGACGCATTCCCGATTCGACAGACATGATGGAGTGTTCTCGCTTGGCGATGAGGAGGAGTGGCCTGCGCTACACCAGCACGTGGCCGTTCAGGTGCCGGCGCAGGAACTGCCCGAGTTC